>JAJZIF010000055.1 GCA_021810735.1 Acidobacteriota bacterium | reverse complement strand
TAAGGTACATCATCAGCCGAGGGTGGCGGCGGGCCGGGGCCTTGGGGGGAATCATGTTTCCTCAGTTAGCATTGCTCTCAAGCAAACCTTAAGCACGACAGGCTGCTAATGCGGTTTTAGTATGGAGTGCGCGGGCACGGGCGTTTGCCTCGGCAGCATAGGGGTTGGTGTTGGTACGGGGGATTGAATCGGTAGCGGAAACGGGAAAGCCTGTCGCACCAAAACTATCTTCATAAAAGATTTTCCGAACTGATTTTCAATTATCTTAACGACGTTTGTGCCGTCAAAAGCATGAGTTGTCGCGTGAAACGCGGCAAGTGCAAGATCTTGGATTGTCTGATCATCCTCCAGCTTTGTAATATTCATACCCATTCGCTTGAGTTTACTTCGCGGGATATGCCTTGCGTGGGTCTTAAATTTTTTGTGGTCGGACAACCACCCAGCCAATCTTTTCGCCTTTTTTGAAGCGTCTCTGCCATGAAACATATACCGGGCCAACCACTCTTCCACCAGTTCAGAAGAAAGCTCTGTGAGGTAGCTACAGGTCTTGACTAAATGCGGACCGTATTGGGTGAGCATTGGCAGCCACGCGGTCACTTTGTTTTTATCGGCGCACTCCTGCTTAGCCTGTTCAAACTGGTCTATAATTGCTTGTGCGGGAACAAATTTTGATCCCAAGGGTGTATTAACAAAAATCTGCGGATCAATAGGCCCGAGTGATGAATGTGCTCCCATCATCACTTCATTGGCCGCACAACATATCATCGTGGCTGCCGACTGCGCGAGCTGAGGGACGATGACCCGAATATCGGAGAACTTCTCCCGGAGATAATTAACAATTCCCTCCGCAGCGTCCAAGGAACCGCCCGGACTATGAAGTATTAAGTCCAGCTTTTTCGTCTTAGAGCCGTGGACAACTTCCATTAAACCCTGAACATCTTCATCAACAATACTTATCAATTCGGGTGGCAAATTGGGATCGCGTTGGGTGAACTTCGTTGCATACAGGATGGTATGGCGCTTGGTTCTCTCTGCCAGACGATTCAGATATTTACGCCGCACCCCATCATAATCGGGTCTTGCCCCCGGCGCTCCGCTGGCAATGAGTTCGGTTAAAATCCCGCTCCACGACAGGTTCTCTTTACCCACGATAT
Source organism: Acidobacteriota bacterium (assembly GCA_021810735.1). The sequence goes on along the minus strand of JAJZIF010000055.1, from coordinate 11,919 downwards.
TCTCCCGCACCGATTTATGGGACTACAAAATGAACATGTTGGCGTTAGACGTAGACCCAGATCGGTTGGGTATGTAACTTTGATACGCCCAAATTGATTCAGTCATTTGGACATCATGATGCAGTGCCAGGAGTTCTTGGATTCCAGGATTTTTTGCAACCAACTTCATCATCGCGGCCGCGTCACGACCAGCGCGGCGAACCCGGCTTGCTGCTGCTGGGGATATGGTGTGCTTCTTTATCTTTTTTTTCATGAACCATCTCCTCTTACATAATCCATCCTACCCTCCACTACGGCATGAATCAACACGCAACCACCTCAGGGCGACTTGCGCGCAGGCCTTGCACCCTGTAAAATCAAAGCATTGAAAACCTTTTTTGATTTGGCCTGGAGACAAGACCATGTTGACGGCGTGTACCACGGAAACCATCACGTTGTCATCCCTGCGGCCGCCGGGCAGGCTCTGCCAGAATGATCCGCTCACTCCACTGCAAATGGCGATTCGCAGCCCACACCTATTGTGGTGAACATGCTGTACACACCGACGGAAAGGAGCGTTGATGGTTCGTTTTCTTCATACAAATGACCGGCAATTAGCCTCGCCCCGACATTTCATTGCTGATGGCTCATGGGAACACGATACCCAGCGCGATACGACACGGTTCATGTCACGGTATGCACCACCACAGAAGGAAAATGCCAGTTTGTGCTGGTGGCACACGGTATTCGAGTCCGATTCGGTAGGTCAGTAGAAAAATCCGGATGAAATGGAAGGTGTGAAGTTGCAACTGCGATCTAACAATTCGATCCGAGATGTACTCAAAAGGATCGCGAGCAGCAAGGGAAACAGCCACTCGCACTCGGATGGGGCGCGGTTTCACCCCTTCCCGGCCAGGATGCCCATTTGGCTGGCGGAGGAAATCGTCGTGGCCCTTACAGCCAAAGGCGACATTGTGCTCGACCCGATGGTAGGCTCCGGTTCTACGGCCACAGCCAGCCTTCGCGCCCACCGCGCGGTGATTGGAACCGACATCGACCCTATGGCTCTCCTGCTGTCTCGCGTCGCCACGACTGCTTATAAGCGCGAAATTGCTACGAAGAGGTTGGCACAAATACTCGAACGGGCAGAGCGACACGCCGCACATGGGTTATACGTGGACACGGTGCGAAAGGCCTTCAATTCCGAGGGCCAAGACTTTCTCAAGTATTGGTTCCCAACATGCTCCCAAAAACAGTTATTTGCGCTGACCGAGGAAATTGCCGCCGAACCGGCGGGCAAGTACCGTGACCTCGCTTGGATTACGCTATCGAGCCTGATAATCGCCAAGTCGGCTGGCGTCTCTTATGCACTTGATATTTCGCGTTCCCGCCCGCACAAGGTGAAAGACAAACCTGTCCCCGACGGTTTCGATGCATGGCGCCGACGTTCGAAGGTGGTAGTAGATCGTCTACCGTTTACGGTTGACAGTGTGCCCCCTGTGCGGGCGCGGATCGAACATGCCGATGCCCGTAAATTGCCCGTCGAGGATGCTTCCGTCAATCTGGTCGTGACATCACCCCCTTATCTTAACGCTATCGACTACGTACGTACCCACAAGTTTTCCTTAGTGTGGATGGGTTATGAACTGTCAGCTTTACGCACTGTCCGGTCTGAAATGGTAGGTACCGAGCGCGGGATGTATTGTCCCGATAGTCTGCCATCACATCTGGAAACCTCTATCGTCGATAGCATTGATGATAGAACCCGCTTGGCAATCGTGAGGCGGTATCTTTCCGATGTACGCCAGGTACTGCTTGAAATAAATCGTGTTCTCAAGCCAGGCGGTGCCGCTATAATCGCGCTGGGGCCTTCTTTAATTTCGCAAAACAAGTCTGACGCCGGGAATGTAATTGGCAACTTAGCTGAATCAGTGGGATTGGAGAATGTTGGATCGTCTTTCCGTCCACTTGAAGGAGGCCGGCGGTCATTGCCGCCGCCAGCAGCAGCCAAACGTGGTAATGCACTGGCCCTTCGCATGGAAGGCGAGGTATTTCTTGGTCTGCGAAAGCAGTGACGCTTACTATGTTCACAAAACCCGATCCTGAACAACTGCTGTCTATTCACCAGCGCCTCGTTGCTGGCGACACCATAGCCCCAGCAGAATTCGCCGAACTGGTGATTCCACCATTAGCGGAAGTCTTGCGAATCACCAACAAAGACCTCCGTGATGAAAATATGGCTGACGAGGCATCAACAGATGCCGTCTTGGACTTCGTGAAATCCCCTCAAGTTTATGTACACGGCCGATCCAGTATTTGGTCCTTTCTTGAGATGGCTGCGCAGCGCAACTTAAGCAATCTTTTGGTGAAAGAGCGCCGGCAGCAAGGTCGGATTGCCCGTTTCAAGGATGTCGCACTCCATGATCCGGCGCGGAAGAAGGATCAAGAAAGCCCATTGGCTTTTCTCGCGGAACTGGAAACAACGGGCTCGTGTCGCGAGAGAGTCAATGCCGAGATAGCTTCGCTTTCACCGGTGGAGGCTGCAGTGTTCAGGTTGATGTCAGACGGCATTCGACGAACGGATGAATATGCGCAGGCCCTCGGAATTGCCGACAAACCTCTGAAAGAACAGAGGCAAAAGGTGAAGCAGGTAAAGGATCGGTTGATGAAGCGACTGAAACGCTCGTTGCGGGAGACCGACAATGAATGATGCCCTGCCCCGCGTCCTGGAACGTGCGGTAGAAAAGGCCAGCCTGGATACATTTTTCCTTGGCCATTTGTTTTCCTTTGTTGCCAGGCGCGATCAGCTTTCACAACTAGAGCTGGCAAAACAACTTGGATGTGAACCGAACCAAATTACGCGATTGGCTTTGTGCCGTTGTCCTCGGGAAGACGTCAAGTGGTTTCGGCAGGACATCAAGAAAATAGCCGCCTTTGCCCGTTGCAATCCGACAATGCTGGCGCAAATTGTGCGGAAAGCCATGGCGATAAAGTCATTATCTGCCTGTGACACTAATCAGAACACCAATACCCTGTTGGCGGCCAGGGATCGCCTTGCCAGTCCAAGAGACTCCACCGATCCGAAAGGCGGTGAACATGGACAATAACGACATCCGCAAGATCGCCGCAGATTTCTGGCGAACTGCCGGGGGCTCCGAAGGTTTTCCGCGCAACATCGAGGCATCAATCCTGTGGGCATTGCCGCTCGCGGTAGTGAAACTTCCAAGGCTTCGCATTGCTTCTGTTCGTGCATGGCTGTCAGAATACGGACTCCCAGCCATCGTGCCCGCTGGTGAACGAGAGTTGAGAGCATGTGTGGTGGCCTCCCGTGGGCACGGCGTGATCTTCATTGACGGCAGTGATCCAGCCGACGAACAGCGGATGTCCCTTGCGCATGAGCTTGCACACTTCCTTCTGGACTATGTATTCCCACGAGATCGTGCCATTCACACCTTCGGATTGACCATCTTGTCGGTCCTGGACGGTGCTCGCGCTCCTTCACCGGCCGAACGACTATCGGCCGTGTTACGCGGGGTAACTCTTGGGGTGTATTCCCGACTCTGGTTACGTGGCCCGCTTGGCTTGGCACGAGATACCCGCGCAGTGGCCCAGGAGGACTTGGCCGATATGCTTGCACTTGAATTGCTGGCACCTCGGCGAGAAATATTCACCAGGGCGAGGAGATTTATTGACCAATCACAGGTCGATCCCATCAGTATGCTCTTGCGTACGGAGTTCGGCCTACCAGAGTCGAGTGCCAACGCATATGCCCGTGTCTTGTGGGTATCGGCCAAGCCGGCACCGTCGATGAGGGACTGGTTGGGAATGAAGTGAGATTCCGTACGTCGCACTTTCATCGTGGGCGCGGAAGTAGATTCGGTGATAGTTTTCAGGGATGTACCTTTATGAACCACCCAGCGAGTGAACCAATGGACGAAGCCCTCGTCAAAAAACCGATCGACGACACAGAAATCGCAGCGGTAGGCGCTTCCGACTTTCAGTCAGCCTTCGGAGAGCCACTCGAAAACACTCTGGACCTCGACACTTGGCGGCCTGGGGCAGAATTAGCGGCGATGTATGAGCGGGTCCAGGCTGAAGTGTCCGATGCGGTGCGTCAGGAAAGCCAAATGCACCGCGAAATCCGCGACAGGATATTTCCGTTGCTAAAATCTCGCCCCCAAGCACCCGCAGGTGCTGGCGTGTACCGCACATCCATAGAGCAGGTAGAGACGATTCACAGTCGGCTACTTTTCAATGGTGGTGTTGAGGCCTGTGACGGCACCATTGCCACACACGATACTCTGCCCGTTACAATCACCCAGATCGGCGTGAGTTTGGTATCGTACCGGGGTGACCAGGGCTCTTGGGGACATCGGCTTTTCCGTCGTGATCTACGTGTATCGGGTGCCAGCGCCATTGAGGAAACCCTTGAATTGCTGGAACGTCGGCGTAGCCGTGGGAGCGCAGACCAACCCTCAAAACGAGATCAACTCAGCGATTTGGCCCGTCGTGGAATCATGGCTTTTGCCGAGCGCGCCGTGCTGCTGAAAAAATCTACGGCGGTCTGGCGGATGGGCCACGGCAATCCTCTGGCCTATGAGTTGGTAACAGGATCAGGTAGTCCACAACTTTGTGAGATGGGTGTCAATCTGCTCAAGGAATTGATCGCGTTCGGAAAGTTCGTGTATGTACCCAGTGGTCCAAACGAACGCGAACTACTTACGATCGGCGGCGCCCTGCAGCCCTTGGAATATGCCATTGTGGACTCTCTGAAGATGAAACTTGAGCGGATTGCCCAAGGCCATTACCGTGGACAACACTGGGGCGCAGCGAAGAACGCCGTGGAAGATTTTGTCAATGTGGCGGGTGACAAGGTTCTCATTGGCGTGTACCGGGCATCACAGTATGCGCCGGCCCAAGTGTTCTATGCCCATGCCGACCACGTACATGAAGCGGCACTCCTGGCGCTGGCCGACAGCGTTCTTCAAGAACATCGCGGTTTTCCAATGCTGATTGACCTGGCAGACAAGGTCTGCCAGATGATGTTTGGCGGCGACACGTTTGCCGCTACGAACCAACTTGCGTATGCGGACGCTGGCGAGCCTTTCCGTTACTTGGCAGAGCGAGCATCGCGACGGTGAGTAACCCGGATATTTGGTTCATGCTGGAGATACAATATATGGCCACTGAAAGCGGTATCGAAGCAACACCCACCGAAGTGTTTCAGCGAATAGAGCAGGATGGAAAGAGGGCCGGGGGTCCATGGTCGCGACCGCCGGCGTATAACGGCAGTGTTGGCGTAACCATGTTTGATTCTGGCAGGAGCGAAGACGGGACCGTCACGATCTTGCTGCCAAAGGACTCCATTGATACCCTGCCCAGCCAAGCGCTGGTGCGAATTCACAGCCTCCCGGATAACCGTGAATACCTTGCGGCAGTTGTAGCGGGTCCGTTTGCCGAACCAGATGGTCTCTCTGCAGATGCCACACCTATCATTGCTTCCACAGTCCGCGGCGGGCTTTTGATGCCACCATTTCACGGGCGCGGCCAGTTAGCACTGATCGGGGAACGACTCGAGACTGGCACCATCGTTCCACCCCGCCGACGCCCGAAACCTAACAGCCCCGTGTTTGTTCTGGACAAGGTGGAGACGTCCGCTGTCCTTCGTCTTGGCGGGGATATTTGCCTGGGGCTTGCCGATGGATTTGATGATTTGGAGGTTCGTATTCCATCCAATAGCAAGGCCGTATTTCCGCGCCACCTGGGAATCCTCGGTACAACCGGTGGTGGAAAGTCGACCACGGTATCTGGACTTATAGCGCAGCTCCAGCAACGTGAAATGTCCGTGGTCCTGATCGACACCGAGGGCGAGTACTGCGCCATTCACGAGCCAACCGACAATCCGGTCATGAAAGAGGCCCTGGAGCGCCGTGGTCGCAAACCGGCTGGCGTCGTCAACACGCACATCCTTCACCTCGTTGGCAGAGACTGTGCAAACCCAAGACACCAAAAGATTTTGCCGTTTAGCCTGCCATTCTCGGCCTTCTCTCCATATGCCGTCAAGGAAATCTTAGAGTTTAGCGACGCACAAGAAGAACGGTTCATCAAGGCCTACGACATTTGCAAACGCGCTCTAGAGCGTCTTAAGATTTGGCCAAAAACGCCAGAAGACCAGGTTCAGTTACTCGACCTCGATGAGTTCGACTCAGGTTACCCTACAATGACGCTCACACAACTATGCGACATCGCGTTATTGATCGAGGCGATTGTTGACAAGAAGACCACTGACCCATATTTAACTGATTCTACATTTCAATCTAACGTGGCGATCCTAAAACAGATTATCGGAAGTGCAGACCCACCCAAGCATGTATTTAGCTGGCGCGCTCTCCTGGGCAAGCTTGGGCGGTTGAAGCGGTTAGGCGTGTTTGACTCAAAGAAAGCTGCTCCGGTGGATTTTGGTAACATGCTCCAGCCTGGCCGCGTTACCGTCATCGACCTCAGTGACACCGACTCGCCCCAAGTGAACAACCTTGTAATCGCCGATCTTCTTCGCGGTATTCAACGGCAACAGGAAGAGAATTACCGTGCCGCCTCCAAAGCGGGGAAATCACCGACACCGACGATGGTGTTCATCGAAGAGGCACACGAATTCCTTTCCGCGAATCGGATCAAGCAGATGCCCGTGCTGTTCCAGCAAGTTGCCCGTATTGCCCGTCGCGGCCGGAAACGCTGGTTGGGCCTGTGTTTCGTCACGCAGCTTCCACAACATCTGCCGGACGAGGTTCTTGGGCTGATTAACAACTGGATTTTGCACAAGATTAGCGATGCCAATGTAATCAACCGGCTTCAACGATCGATTGGTGGAATTGAGGCATCATTGTGGCATCACTTACCATCACTCGCCGCCGGTCAGGCGATTTGTTCGTTCACGTCTCACACCCGGCCTGTGCAGACGGCAATCGATCCGGCACCGTGTCGATTGCTGATGACGCAGTGATTCCGGACAAACGGCACGGCGTAAAGCCTTTATTAGAGGACATCTATGATTCGTTTTCTTCATACAAGCGACTGGCAGTTGGGCATGACCCGTCACTTCCTTTCAGAAGGCGCACAGGACCGCTATAGCCAGGCGCGATTCGATGCAATTCGTGCCATGGGGCGCATTGCCAGAGACGAGAAGTGCCAGTTTATGCTGGTGTGTGGCGACGTATTTGAATCGAACCAAGTGGACCGGAAAACCGTTGCCCGCGCTCTGGAGGCGCTCAAGGACGTGCCCATTCCAGTGTTCCTCCTTCCCGGCAACCATGACCCGTTGAATGCAGCTTCCGTTTATCGCTCAAGCACTTTCAATGAGAGGAAGCCCGACCAAGTGCAGGTAATCGAAACTTCTGCCCCCATCAAGATTGCTGACGGAGTGGAAATGGTCGGCTCGCCGTGGATGTCGAAACGACCCGTAACCAATCCCATTACCGATGCGATCAAAGCCCTCGTGCCTGCGAAAGGAACCATCCGTATTTGTATGGGGCATGGGGCCGTCGATACACTCACGCCCGACCGGCATGCCGCCGGGACTATTGCAGTTGCCACACTCGACCGCGCCATAGGCGAAGGAAAGGTTCACTTTGTGGCGCTTGGTGACCGACATTCCTTGACCAAGGTCGGTGTTGGCGACCGTATTTGGTATTCAGGAACACCGGAGAGCACGGATTTTGGAGAGGTGCAATCCGGTTATGCCCAGATCGTGGAAGTTGGTGAAGATCGTATAACTACCAAACCAGTCCAGATAGGGCAGTGGCGGTTCATCGAGCGGGCACGGGTTGACCTCAATGCCGCCGACGATGTAGAAGCATTACGGAAATCACTGGAAGAGATCGACAATAAGGACCGCACGGTGATTCGGTTGAACCTCGTTGGCTCACTTTCTCTGACGTTGAGCGGAGCACTTCAAAATCATCTTACTGCCGCACAAGATGTATTTGGGGCTTTCGATGTTCGGGATGAGGAACTTCTCCTCGTACCTGACGATACAGATTTTACGAATCTCGGATTTTCGGGTTTTGCCGATGCAACGGTTCAACGACTACGCAACAAAATCGTGGACGGTGGAATCGCAGGTACAGAAGCCCGCGAAGCTTTGATGCTTCTGTTGCGGTTGGCAAGGGAGGCGGTATGAAATTCATTCGACTTCGAGTTGCCAATTACAGGGGCATTACCGCCGCCGAGGTAAAGTTCGGTCCCGATGGTATTACACTCATTCAGGGCCCCAATGAAGCTGGGAAAACCAGTCTTCGCGAAGCCATAGGTCTTCTCTTCGAGTATTTGGATAACAGCAGGCATAGGAATGTCGAAGCGGTCAAGCCAGTGCATAGAGACGAGGGACCGGAGATTGAGCTGCAAGCGGAAAGCGGGCCTTACGCGTTCACGTACTTCAAGAGGTTTCTGAAACGACCAGAAACCACACTTATCATCACAAAACCCAACCCGGAAAACCACACAGGGCGCAAAGCACACGAACGCGCTGACGCCATCCTCCGCGAGACGCTTGACGTTGACCTCTGGAAGGCACTGACCATTCAGCAAGGCGACGCCATCCACCAGCCCGATCTGGCCAGGCAGACATCACTTTCAGCCGCGTTGGATCAGGCGGCTGGTGGCCGTCCCACCGATCCCGCCGAAGTGGGCCTATTCGACAAAGTGCGAACGGAATACCTTCGTTATTACACCGAGCGCGGTGCAGAGCGAAAAGAGCTGACAGATGCACGTACTGCATTGACGCGCTCCGAAGAAGAAGCCTCCAATATCGAGCAAGCAATCCGTAGTCTCGACGATGATACCGAACGTACCGCCTCTCTCCAGGAGGAATTGGCACAATTGAAGGAACAGGATGATAGACTTACTCAAGAGGTCACTGCCTATACAACGTCACTTGCCGAGATCAGAGATTTGGAGGGTGCGCTCTCAACGTCGCGTTTGAAGCTGCAGTCGGCCCAACAATCCGAAGAAGCGGCACACCGCGACCGTGACTTTCGCCAGGCGCTGATCACGAGGGTTGCCGAAGCTGATCAGGAATACAAGAAGATCAATGCTGAAAGTGCTATGTCCGTTCCAGTCTTGGAGCAGGCCCAGCGTGAACTCAAGAAGACACAGGTGACATTCAGTCAGGCTGATGAAGTGAGAAAATTAGCAGACAAGAACGCCGAACTTCGACGGGCGGATTTTGACTATTATCAGAATAAATTGCAACTCGAACAACTCGGTGAACGCAAGTCCCGCATAGATGAAGCCAGAAAAAACGCTGCGCAGGCCGAGAAACTGCTTCGTTGTAACAAGGTGACCGCGCGGGTTCTGGAGTCCATAGAAGCAGCGGAAAAGGAACTGCTTGCTGCCAAAGCAAAGCTGGAAACCGGCGCACCTCAAGTACGTCTTGAAAGCCTGGCCGAATGTTTCATGATAATCGACGGGAAAGACACGACGCTGAGCAAGGGCAGCGAGCGATCACTGACTGTCACCAGCAACCTGCGATTGAGTATTCCTAAAAAGCTAAATATCGATGTGATCGCTGGTGCCAGCTTCGAAAAGCTCGAAAAAAGGGTCGTAGACTGCCAGGGAGAATTGGACTGCCTGTGCGAAAACGCCAGTGTTGTCGGCCCAAGTGAGGCCAGACAGGCCTACGAAACCCGCAATGAGGCCTCACGAGTTGCAGCCGCCAAGACGCAGATTGAAAAAGAAAATCTCCGCGATCTGACATACGAAAAGCTTGCGGAAATGCTTATGGGCCTTGAGCAAACCGTACCAGCCTACGTTGGCAACCGCGCAAAGCATCCTGCGATATGCCCTGATTTGGAATCGGCAGAAAAGGAATGGAAGAGCAGTGAATTGACCCACCGGCAAGCAGCACACGCATGTGAGTTGGCCCACCAAACTTTGGATGTGGCCCGTGGTGTATGGAATGATCACAACACAAAGCATCACCAGTCACGGGCGTCACTCGATCTCTCGTCCAAACACCTTATCCAAGCTCGTGCAGACCTTAAACGGGCACGCGAGAATATTTCCGATGATGGCTTGGAAAAGGCGCTGGCGCAGGCAGTCCAGGTCGTGGCTTCTGAGAATGCCGGCGTTCAATGTGCCGAGACGGCGCTCAGGACGAAAAATCCCGAAAGGGTGAAAACCTTGTCGGAAACAGCCAAAGGATCCCTGCAAACTACCCACAATCGCCGGGATGCCGCTCAAACTGAACTAACCGTAGTCCAGACACGTCTGAAAATTCACGGTGAGGAGGGGCTTTACGAGAAGCTACACGCGGCGCAGACTGCTTGCGAACGTCTGATGACAGACTCTGCATCCCTTCATCGGCGAGCATCTTCTGCCAAATGCCTCTTTGAGACCATGCGGGAGGAACGGGTCAAGGTGCGGCGGGCGTATGTGGCTCCGCTGAAGGAAAAGATTGAGCAACTCGGACGTCTGGTGTTCGATGACTCCTTCCAAGTGGATATCAGCGAGGAATTGCGGATTACGAGTCGAACGTTGCAGAATATTACCGTATTGTTTGATTCGTTGAGTGGTGGCACCCGAGAACAGCTTTCTTTGATCTTCCGATCCGCATGTTCGATGATTGTGTCCCAGAATGGCGGTATGCCGCTCATCCTGGACGATGCCCTTGGTTACACTGACCACAACCGCCTGCGGCTCATGGGGGCCGTGTTGGCCAAAGCTGCCAAAGAGTGCCAAATCGTGATTTTCACCTGTGTTCCGGACCGCTATGGCAACATCGGAGAGGCCACCTGTATTTCATTGCGGTAATTGTCACCAAGGCGGGTGAAAACCGGTCAATTATAAATGCCCCTATATACCTCATTTGCCAGCCTCCTGGCAAGTCTTTTTTTACTGAACCGGTCGCCGACGCTGCAGGCCATTCGTGAATGTCCCCCATGGCCAACGGCAAACAAAAACTTGAACTTACCTGGACCTGTCCCGATGTCCGCCAGAATCCACGCCCGGTCGGGATCGGCAACGATACAAATGGACAGGACGTACAAAAAATGGTACACTCATGACTGATATTGAGCGAACACTCGATGCCATGTTCTTCAGGACGGACAGCGGCAGTGAGCCGGTTCGTGAATGGCTGCAGGCGCTTCCCAAAGCGGAGCGAAAGGCAATTGGTGCCGATGTTCTTAAGGTGCAATATTGCTGGCCAATCGGTAGGTCGCTTGTTGGCAGCCTGGGTAATGGCCTTTGGGAGGTCAGGAGCCGACTTGGAGAACGGATTGCAAGAGTGATTTTTTGCGTGCATGGCGGCACGATGGTACTGCTGCACGGATTTGTTAAGAAAACGCAAAAAATACCGCGGCACGAAATTGAGATCGTGTCAGCGGGAAACGACGCGATCAATTGGCATAGGTGGTAATGCAATGCGAAAAAACATAGGTTCCAGCTTTGAGGAGTTTTTGGCGGACGACGGCATTCTGGAGGAGTGCCGGGCGACAGCCATTAAGTTTAAGATTGCCCATGAGCTTGAGAAGGCCATGCGCAAGAGTCATATCAGCAAGATGGAAATGGCCCGGCGATTAAAGACCAGCCGCACCGGCCTTGACCGGCTGCTGGACCCCGCCAACACATCTATAACGCTCAATACGATGGCCAAGGTGGCGCATCTGCTTGGCAAACGAGTCGAATTCAGCCTGCGCTAACTGCGCTAAGTGATGGAACCGGCATGTTTCAACTGTGGCCACCTGAAAGTGGTGTGCCGGCCCGGTAGAGGCCCCACGCTAAAGCCATTGCCTTTCTATGGAAACACGCCAAATCTCGGTACCCTTGGCGGTTAATCCTATCTCCGCGTGTCAGCGGGCAGGTGAAAACCGGCCAGGGAGGTGCGGGTCAAAACCGGCCAGTTATTGCGCTTCCTATATACGTCATCCGTCGCGTTCCCGTCAA
>JAJZIF010000054.1 GCA_021810735.1 Acidobacteriota bacterium | reverse complement strand
GCGCCCGCCAGGCAGCAGCATATCTGCCACTTTCGAGGGCAGTCGCTGGCCATCACCATCTGTGAGGACGCGTGGAACGACAAGAGCTTCTGGGAGCATCGCCGCTACAGCATCGATCCCATTGAGGAGCTGAATCGCCAGGGCGCCACACTCATCCTCAATCTCTCTGCTTCGCCATACTGGCGAGGCAAGCGCGCCACTCGCGAGCAAATGCTCGCCAGCATCGCGCAGGAGTACCACCTTCCTGTCGTCATGGTGAACCAGGTCGGTGGCAATGACAGCCTCATCTTCGATGGCACAAGCCTCGCCATTGCGCCGGACGGCACCGTCAGGGCGCGCGCAGCTTCTTTCGCTGAAGATCTGGTCTGTTTCGACACGGAATCACTCAAGGGCGATCTCCATAGCCACGCCACCAGTTCGGAAGAAGACAAGACCGCTGGCCTGCTCGACGCGCTCGTTCTGGGTACCCGCGACTATGTGCAAAAATGCGGTTTCTCCAAGGCCGTCATCGGCTTGAGCGGAGGAATTGATTCGGCTCTGGTCGCCGCAATTGCCGTCCGCGCACTGGGAGCGGAAAACGTCCACTGTTACGGCATGCCCAGCGCGTTCTCTTCAAAAGGCTCCATCGATGACAGCCGCGAATTGGCGAAGAATCTCGGCATCAGCTTCGATGTCTTGCCTATTCACGACCTCTACGAGCAATACATCAAGACACTCTCCGGCATCTTTGCCGGGCGCGCGCCTAATGCGACCGAGGAGAATATTCAGGCGCGTATTCGCGGCAACCTGCTCATGGCCGTGTCCAACAAAACCGGCGCCCTGGTCCTCACCACAGGGAACAAGAGCGAAATGTCCACCGGCTACTGCACCCTCTACGGGGACATGGTGGGCGCGCTGGCCGTCATCGGTGATGTCATCAAGACGCAGGTCTATGCGCTGTGCCGCTGGATCAATCGCGAAAGGGAAGTGATTCCCCACGCAATCCTTGAGAAACCGCCTTCGGCCGAGCTGCGGCCCGGCCAGAAAGACACCGATTCGCTGCTGCCCTACGATCAGCTCGATCCCATCATCGAAGCCTACGTCGAACGCTACGAGAGCGCCGAGCGCATCGCCGCCTCTCAGCATCTCGATCTGGACACCGTGCGTTCCGTCATTCGCATGATCGAGCGCTCGGAATACAAGCGCCAGCAGGCCGCCCCCGTTCTGAAAGTCACTCCCAAAGCATTCGGCCTTGGCCGCCGCTTCCCGATTGCGGTAAAAGTTGAGGTCTAAGCCAATTCCAATCACGAAAAGAGAAAGGCTAAAGAAAGGCAAAAGATGAAACTACGCCCATCCTTCGATTCCATGCTGACGACTGCGCTCATCGCCGGCGTTTTCGCTGCAACCGGCATGGCACATGCGCAGGCAGTCCAGACCCCGGTTGCTCCCGCGCCGGCCCAGGCTTCTACTGAAGCGGCAAAACCACCCCAGCAACCGCATCTCCCTCCGGTCAATGCCGCCAACTTCACCGCTACCTCGCCCACTAAGGCAGAGGTGGAGGGCTTCCTCAAGGCTTCCTGGGGCTACGACCCGAACCGCATCTGGGAGGTCGCCGCGATTCTTAAGACTCCTGCGCCCGGCATCAGCAAGGTCGTCGTCTTCGTGGCGGAAAAGAACCATCCCCAGGTGGGCAATATCCAGTTCTTCGTCACACCGGATGGCAAGCACCTCATCGCAGGCAACTCGATCGTGCCCTTTGGCTCCGATCCTTTCCAGTCTGCGCGCGAGCTGTTGCAACAGGATGCGAACGGTCCCTGGGCAGGCAGTTCCAGTCGTACGCACCAGATTGTTGAGTTCGCGGACTTCGAGTGCCCGCACTGCAAAGCTGCCCAGCCCGTCATTGCCAAGCTTCGCCAGGACTTTCCCAACGCCCGTTACGTCTTCCAGTATTTTCCGCTCGTTGAAATTCACCCCGAGGCATTTCTGGCGGCTGCATATGGAGCCTGCGTGGACAGGGCCGGCGGCAACGATGCCTTTTTCAAGTACGCGGACAACGTCTTTGAAAACCAGACTGGCTTGACGCCAACCGACGCCAAGACCACCTTGGCCAATGCGGTGAAGGCTGCCGGCCTCGATCCGGCAAAGATCGCAGCCTGTGCCGATACACCAGCCGGCAAAGGCGCCGTGGAAGCCAGCCTGAAGCTTGGAAACGAACTGCACGTCGACGAAACCCCTACGCTCTACGTCGACGGCCGCCCGGTACCGATGATGGAAGTCCCGTACAACCTGCTCAAGCAGATCATTCAGTATCAGTTCTCGCTCGACAGCTCAACCACGGCTTCCAAGTAAACCACCAGGGGCCGTGCGTCGCTTCGGCGGCACACGGCAAATCCCCGGTGGGACTGCGAGGCTGGGAAGAATATCCTGCGAGCCGCAAATCCCTCCGGATATCTCATGTGATCCACAGACAAAAGGGGCTGCCCAACCGGCCAGCCCCTTTTGCTATACGAGAACCGAAGCAGTCATTATGCATTGCCAACGGTGCCCACCAGAACCTTCGGCCCGGTCGGTTGGGGCCGCCCGCCCTTTGGTTCCAGCGTCACCGCAAAAGCTTTTGCTGCGAGACCCCGCGGCAGATGCGCCACAGCTGCTCCCGTTGCCTGATCCGCTTCTACCAGGCCCGCGCTCACCGGCGCTCCTGAGTCAGGAACCAGCCACAGCTGGTAACTCTTGTCTGACGGGGCGGGCGCAATAACACCCGTGTAGATGATGATTCCCATCCGCCCGTTGTAAAACACATGCGCCGTCCCCGGCGGCGTCCCCGCCTGGTGTGCCAGATCCACCTGCACCGTGTCCGGTGCGCTCACCACCCGCGTCATGGCCCGCACGTCCGCCTGGTTCCGTCGCGCTTCGGCCTGGGTCTTTTCCAGTCGCGCCATCATGTGACTCAACTGCTGCTCGTGGAGCGTGTCCTGCTTCCACAGCCAGAAGCAAACCAGTGCGAGAACAACAGCAGCCATGGCAAAGCCCAGCGAGAATCGCAAGCCCCACCGTGCACGCTTGCGCGCGGGTTTTTGGGCAGTCTGTGCAGCCGCCTGCTGCGTTGCGTCCTTGTCCTTCTGAATCTTCTCCATAAGCCTCGCTTTCACCGCTGGAGGTACAGCAGCCTCAGCTGCCGTCAGGCCGACCAGGGCAGCCACTTCCCGCGCCTGCGCAAGCTGCTTCTGACAGGCCTCGCACGAACGCACGTGCGCCTCGAATCGTTGCCTTTCTTCGCCGTCGAGCGCTCCTAGCGCGTAGAGGTCGAAGTCTTCCGGGTTGGCGTGCGCTTCCATCAATTCAATTGCTGCTTCAGAGATTGCATCCCGGTTCGGACGCGCGTCTTCACGGTGCCCAGAGGGCTGCCCGTCCGGGCTGCAATCTCACTTTGTGTCATTCCTTCGAAATAAGCTAGTTCAATCGCCTGGCGCTGCTCTTCCGGCAACCGCGCCATGGCCAGCTTCAGAGTATCCAGCAACTGCATCCGCGAGGCCTCGTTCTCTATATTCTGCGAAGAAGCCAGCGTATTCGCATAAAATCCGTCGGTGTGTTCCAGCACTTCCTGCGTGGAACGTCCGCGAAGCCTGGAGATGGCCCGATTCCGTCCAATCACCATCAGCCATGCCGGTAGCGACCCGCGACTCACATCAAACTGTCCGGGCTTGCGCCACAATTGCAGGAATAGGTCCTGCAAAACCTCTTCGGCTGCCTGGGAATCCCGCAATATCCGCATCAGCATGCCGAAAAGCATGGGCGAGTAGCGGTCATACAGCGTCGCAAATGCGGATTCATCGCCTGCCACCACCTTCGCCATGAGTGCGGCATCGTGATCGGGCTGTCGTGGCGCGGTCACTCTCTTTCACTCCGGTCTTGGTAAATGTACGTGCGGTGACGGGTCAATGGAATGGCCACTCCCCATGCCTGCCTCAGCAAAGCAGGAACCGTCAGCTTGAATGCAAAAAGGGAGCTATCTCCTCCACAAAGTTATACACCCGGCTTTGGAGATACCAGCAAAAGATATGATTCCAGATTTTGATATCACCACTCCGCTTTGTGACTGGCCCGAACCCGCCAATCCATCTGCCACATCTGTGACGTAGTGCGAATGAGAGGGTCAATCGCATCTCTCATCGAATCTCGCCGGCACAATTCGAAATTGCCAATCAAAGAAAGGGAATCTTATCCATGAAGAAACTGCTGAAGGTTATATGTGCGGCTGCACTTGTCTTCTCTGCCACGGGAGCCTTGGCGCTCAAGGACCCAATGGTGGGCGGAGCCGCCATGTATCCCACCCGTAACATTGTTCAGAACGCGATCCACTCCAGGGCGCACACCACCCTGGTAGCTGCCGTCAAGGCTGCCGGACTGGTGAAGACCCTAGAAAGCCCAGGTCCATTCACCGTCTTTGCTCCAACCAACAAGGCTTTTGACAAACTGCCCGCCGGAACCGTGCAGACGCTCCTCAAGCCGGAAAACAAAGCAAAGCTCACCGCCATCCTCGAGTATCACGTCGTTCCGGGCCGCATCACGACGAAGGATCTGAAGAAACTGATTCGCAAGGGCCACGGCGAGGCAATGCTCAAGACCGTCCAGGGCGGCATGCTCACCTTCAAGAGCATGCGCGGCCACTACTATGTCATTGACGCCAAAGGAGACAAGGCAATGATCACCATCCGGAACGTCTACCAGTCGAACGGCGTCATTCAGGTCATTAATGCGGTGCTTCTACCGTAAGTGCTTTGTTTTCAATCGCGCCTGCGAAGGGGTGGAATCGATTCTGCCCCTTTAGGTCTATTGATTTCTGGATAAAAAGTTCCTAAAATAGAAGAGTTTGCATGGGAAGAATTTCCAGCTATGCTCATCTTCCCAAGCTTGGCAAGCAAACCGATAGTCACCTCACGCTAGGGGAATAAACAAGACAATGGCAAAGCGTCGCGGAAATCCAAATTGGGGCAAGCCCGAGCCGATCGGCCCGGTTGTTCCGACCGTCACAGCATTTGAGCAGGTTGTGAAGGAATTTAAGCTCACCCCAGACCAGTACCTGCGTTCCACCCGTCTTCGGGAATGGGCTCGTCGTAATCGTAATTCGAAGTACATCCCCGAATCGTTGCTGGAAGCCTGGGGTTTCGAAATTGAGTCTTCGCTGTAAGTAAAGTGCATTCTGGACTCTGAGACGCCGCCTTCGGGCGGCGTTTCTGTTCTTTCGAATGCATTGCGCTCAACCTTCCATGATGCGACGATTGTTCTTCTTACGGAGGTGTTCGATTGCGTCTGCACATCCCTCTGCTTTTGGCTGTTACAACCATCTCTGTCTCTGCCTTCGCTCAAGCCGTTCCCAACGGCATTCCTCGCTCTCTTGCCCGGGAACGCGCCGCGCGTGTTTCCGGACTGCAATACAGCCTTCACTTCTCCCTCGTTCCCCATGCGCCCACCACGCAGGGAAGCGAGTCGCTCACCTTCGCGCTCAACAACGCCAGTGAGCCGCTTCTGCTCGATTACCGCGACGGCCACCTGGACTCGCTGACTCTCAACGGCCACGCACTACCGCCGGAAATTGACCACGGACACCTCGTCCTGCCTGCGAAGGATCTCATCGAAGGCCGTAACACGATAGAAGCCAAATTCGAGTCCCACGTTGCCCCCGCCGAAAAGGCCATCATCAGCTACCAGGACCATGACGACGGCTCCGAGTACATCTACACCCTGTTCGTCCCCATGGACGCCAGCATGGCCTTTCCGTGTTTTGACCAGCCGGACCTCAAAGGCCGCTTCCAGCTCACGCTCGACGCCCCCGCCAAATGGACCGTCATTTCCAATACCAATCCGCTGATCGCCCGCGCCCTGCCTGATCAGCGCCGCGAAACCACCTTCGCCGTCACCGAGCCTCTTCCAACGTACCTGGTAGCCTTTGCCGCCGGACCCTTTGTCAAGGTCCATCCCGTGCCAGGGTTGCCTGGGCTCTACGTCCGCAAGTCCAGGGCTGCCGCTGCCGCGGCCGTTGCGCCGCAGGTACAGGAGCTCGCCGCCGCCGGCATCCGCTATCTCTCGCACTACTTTCATCAGCCGTTCCCATTTCCCAAGTACGACATGGTGCTCATTCCCGGCTTTGCCTACGGAGGCATGGAGCACGCCGGCGCAACCTTCCTCAAGGAAGATGAAATCCTCTTTCGCTCCGCGCCCACAGAGACCAACCGTGTCAATCGCGACATCGTCGTGCTGCACGAACTCACCCATCAATGGTTCGGTGACTTCACCACCATGACCTGGTTTGACGATCTTTGGCTCAAGGAAGGCTTCGCGCAGTACATGGCCTACCAGTCCTTGGCGGCGTTGCAGCAAAAGCAGGAATCGTCCATGACGGGCAGCACCGCGTCATCCCAGTCCTCCTTGCTTCCCGTCACCGGCCTGCATGCGGATACCAACGTCTGGAAGTACTTCTATCAGACCATCAAGCCGGCAGCTTATGGCATTGACGAAACCCGTGGAACCACACCCATCTACCAGAGCATTCCCAATCTGGACGATGCAAAATCCGCCTACGGCGCCATTGTCTACAGCAAGGCTCCGGGCGTGCTCAAGCAACTGGCCTTCGTGCTTGGGCAGAAAGCATTCCGCAAGGGCCTCCAGGATTATCTCGCCTCGCACCCCTATGGCAACGCCGACTGGAACGATCTGATCCAGTCTCTCCAGACGGCCTCGGGCAAGAACCTGCAGGCTTGGGCCGATCTCTGGATTCGCCATCGCGGCATGCCTGAAGTCCACGTGAAGTGGTCCTGTTCTGACGGCAAAATCGCCTCCTTTACGCTGAATCAACAGGATGTGCTCGGCACCGATACCGTCTGGCCAATCGCCACCAACGTGCTGCTCGGCTACCCCAGCGGCCACAACATCACGCTCCGTGCGCAATGGAGCGCCGCCTCGGCTCCGCTGCCCCAGGCTCTAGGCAAGGCCTGTCCGGCTTACGTCTTTGCCAATGCCGGTGATCAGGCCTACGGGCTGTTTCTGCTGGATCCGCGCAGCCGCGAATTCGTCACCGCCCACCTCGATCCCACCGACAGCACAATTCCCGGTGGGCTGGAGCAGGCGATGCTGTGGGGCTCGCTCTGGCAGAGCGTGCGGCTCACCGAATACGACCCCAATCAATACCTCCAACTGGCGCTCCGCGATCTCCCTGATGAGCACGACGAGTTGCTCACCTCCAGTGTTCTGGCCCGCAGCGAATGGGCGTTGCACCACTACGTTGGCCCTCAAACCCGGCAGCAGCTTGTGCCCAGATTTGCCGCACTGGCCGTCCAGCGCATGCAACACGACACAAATCCGGACCTTCGCACCGTCTGGTTCCGCTCATTGCCGGGTCTGGCGCAGCAGCAGCCTGGCCGCGACGCGGTGAAGTCGCTGCTGGCCGGCAAGCTGCAAATCCCGGGCGTGAAGCTTCGTGTCTCCGACCGCTGGAACCTCATCACCGCGCTCATCGCATATGGTGACCCACAGGCTGAAACTTTCCTCAAAGCGGAGCAGAAGCGCGACACCCCCGACGAAGCCAGCCGCTACGCCTACATCGCGCGTGCGGCCGTGCCCACTGCCGCCAATAAGCGCTACTACTTCAGCGACTACCTGCATAACCCCAGGCGCCCCGAGGACTGGATCTCGTCGAGCCTTGGCGCCTTCAATTACTGGAACGAATCGTCTCTCACCGAGCCCTACGTCCAGCCCGCACTGGAGGCGTTGCCGCAGATCAAGCAGACACGCAAAATCTTCTTCCTCGTCACTTGGCTGGACGCCTTCCTCGGCAATCAGACATCGGCCGTCGCTGACCGCCGTGTGCATGAGTATCTTGCCATGGCGCCCATTTCGCCCGACTTGCGTCTCAAAATCTTGCAGGCTGTCGATACGCTCGACCGGACTGTAGCCATCCGTGCAAAGTACGGAGCAAAGTGAGGTTGCAGCCGAATCGCATCGCATCCCATGAAATGTAAGCGCACAGACCGGGCTGCTGCCACCGCGATCTGGGCCGATTTCGCCCGGAAAGGAGGAAACCACCGCGCATGAGTCAAAACGGAACCCTGGTTCTGATGTTGTTTGTCCTCATCATCATTGGATTGCTGCTTCTGCTGCTGCACCTCACGCGTTTTGGCGACCTTATCCAGGGCCGTATTCCCGACCGTCCGCACCGCCGCCTGTTTCTCTCCTCCATCAGTTTTTTCCTCACATTCCTGGTCGTGCGCTTGCTGGTGATGTCCATCACGCACCACTTCGGCCCCTTTCACTGGGTCTACCTGGGTGGAAAGCACATTCACCACCTCGTTTGGGGAATCCTGCTTCTTCTTCTGGTGGGCTATGGCTACAGCGCGGAAATCGGCTATAGCGAGACGCCCTGGTCCATCTTTCTCAGCCGCCTTTTTGCCATTCTCTATGGCGTCGGCGCTGCGCTTACGCTCGATGAATTCGCCCTGTGGCTCAACCTCAAGGATGTCTATTGGGCAAAACAGGGCCGTGAAAGCATCGATGCCGTTGTGCTCTTCGGCGCATTTCTCTCCATCGTTACCTGGGGCGCGCCGCTCTGGCGCGGCGTGCGCAAGCGCAAGCGGTAACATCTGGTTACTCTACAGGACCAGCCGAGATGCTCTAGACTCTGATTGAATGTCAGAATTCCTGCTTTTTCATGGCGTTGCCATCGTCATGCTGATTCTGGCCAACGGCTTTTTTGTGGCCGCTGAGCTGGCCCTGGTGAGCGTGCGCGCCACTCGCGTCGAGCAGCTCATCCAGTCCGGCGATGTCCGCGCCCTCACCGTGCGCCGCCTGCAGGAGAATCTTGGCGATTTTCTTCCCGCCGTCCAGCTTGGCGTCACCCTCTGCAGCCTCGCGCTCGGCTGGATCGGTGAGCCCTTCGTCGCCGGCCTCCTCGATCGCTGGTTCGGTTGGCTCCCGGAGTCGCAACTTTACGGCCACGTCGCCGCCCTGGCCTTTGCCTTTGCCGGCATTACATATTTTCAGGTTCTCGTCGGCGAACTCGTTCCCAAAGCCCTGGCCCTGCACCGGACCGACCAGATGGTGATGGCCATCGCCGGGCCCATGGATGCATTCATCCGCCTCACACGCCCCATCGTACGGCTCATGAATGCTTCCGCGGCGGTGGTTCTCAAGCTCTTTGGCGCTCCCATTGCACATCAGGGCGTCATCCACTCGTCCGAAGAGCTGAAGCTCATGGCCACTGCCGCGCGTCGCATTGGCATCCTGCCGGAATTCGAAGAAATCCTCGTCCATCGCTCGCTCGAACTGGACCACATCCTCACCCGCGAAATCATGACCCCCCGCCAGCAGATCTTTTCTCTGCCCGTCGACATGCCCATCGAACAGGCCAGCGCACGCATCGTGGCGGAGATGCATTCCCGCATCCCGATTTACGATCCCGCTCGTGGCAGAGATTTCATCGTCGGCGAAGTCAATGCCAAGGATGTCGCTCGCCTTATGCACTTCCGCGCCACCGCGCAAACCCGCTTCTCAGCCGAGCCCTTCAGCGGTATGAAGCTCCGCCAGGTGATGCGGGAAGTACTCGTCGTACCCGAAACCAAGCCGGTACTTGAACTTTTGCGCGAGTTCCAGCAGCGTCATCGCCATCTGGCCATTGTTGTCGACGAATACGGCTCCACTGCCGGGCTGGTCACCGTCGAAGACGCTATCGAGCAGCTCATCGGCGAAGTCGAAGATGAGTTCGATGTAGTGCCGCAACGCCTGCTCGCCCGCGCCGGTGAAATGCTCCTCGACGGCAGCGTCACCCTGCGCGATCTTGAAACCCAGATGCGCTGGGACCTGCCCCGCGAAGGCGGCGTAGAAACCCTCGCAGGATTTATGCTGACCCAGTTGGGCAAGATTCCCGAGCCCGGCGAAAGCATCACCTACGGAGGCCGCAAGCTCACCGTCGTTGAGATGACCGGCAATCGCATCAGCAAAATTCGCGTCGAAGCGGCACCGCCTGCCCGCACGGCCGATGAGGAGGACACGGCGGAAGCATGAAGAGGGTTTTGCGCTCACTGGGCTTTCGCCTGCTCTATACGTTGCCGGTCCTGTGGCTGGTGGTTTCCATCGTTTTCTTCCTCATTCACCTTGTCCCCGGAGATCCGGTCGAAGTCATGCTCGGCCAGGGAGCGCGCCCAGCTGATATCGCAGCCCTCCGCCACGCCTACGGCCTCGACCTTCCGCTGCACGTCCAGTACATACGCTATTGGTGGGGAGTACTGCACGGCAATCTCGGCATGTCCCTCCGCATGGGGCAAAGCGTGACGAGCCTCGTGCTGCAGCGTTATCCCTACACGGTCGAGCTCACCGTAGCCGCGCTCTTCATCGCTCTGCTCATCGCCATCCCCGCCGGAATCATCGGCGCGCTGCATCGCGGCCAGTGGCGCGATCACACGGTAGGCGTCGTCAGCCTGCTAGGCCTGTCCTTCCCGAATTTCGCCCTCGGCCCCATCCTCATCCTGCTCGTGTCCATCAGGCTCGGCTGGCTGCCAGTCAGTGGAGCAGGCGGCTTGTCGCATCTCGTTCTGCCTGCCGTGACCATGGGTGGCGCGCTGGCCGCCGTGCTCACCCGCATGGTGCGCACCGCCATGCTCGAAGAGCTCAATCAGGACTACGTCCGCACCGCCCGCGCTAAGGGCCTCAGCGAGCGCCGCGTCGTCTATGTCCATGCGCTGCGCAATGCCATGATTCCCGTGCTCACGCTCATCGGTCTGCAATTTGGCGCGCTGCTCGCAGGCGCCATCGTGACAGAAAAGATCTTCAGCTGGCCGGGCATAGGGCGGCTTACCGTCACGGCTATCGAAAACCGCGACTACCCGCTGCTGCAGGGCTGCATCCTCGCCGTGGGACTCACCTACGTCCTCGTGAACCTCGCCACCGACGTCCTCTATCTCGTCATCAACCCCCGCATTCGGGATTGACCGTCCCTATAGCAACTCCTGCAACTCCGCCTTTAGCACTCCGCCTGCAATCTCCAGAAACCCGAGCGAAACCGGCAGGGAAAACCGCTTCGGCCCCGCGCTGCCCGGGTTGAAGTACAGCACGCCGTTGCGCTCCTCGATCTTTGGCTGGTGCGAATGTCCGCTGATCACGGCCGCCATGCCCGCCGCCACCGGATCCAGATCCAGCGCATGCAGATCATGCAGCATGTAGACGAACAGGCCTCCCAGCTCGACCACTTCTGTATCCGGCAACGCCGCGCACGGGCCAAATCCGTCCACGTTGCCGCGAATCGCCGTCACCGGAGCGATCTCGCGCAGCCGATCCAGAATCTCGACTTCGCCCACATCGCCCGCGTGCAGAATATGCTCCACGCCGGCCAGCGCCTCAATCGCCTCCGGTCGCAGCAACCCATGCGTGTCTGAGATAACGCCAATCTGCATGCACTCAGCCTATCCCAAACAAAACGGGCCGCCATTCCGGCAGCCCGCTTTAAGCAAAGATTCCAGCTCGTTCAGTACTTCACAATTTTCGAGAACGACACAGCATCCAGGCTCGCGCCGCCCACCAGTGCGCCGTCAATCTCCGGTTGGTTCAGCAGGGCAGGGGCATTGTCCGGCTTCACGCTGCCGCCGTACAGAATCCGCATGCCATCCGCCACTGCGCGGCCCAGCAGACGGGCCACTTCCGTACGAATCACCAGGTGCGCTTCCGCGGCCATCTCCGGAGTCGCCGTCTTGCCCGTGCCTATCGCCCACACCGG
Organism: Acidobacteriota bacterium; assembly: GCA_021810735.1. Next base: position 1,367 of record JAJZIF010000054.1, on the reverse strand, counting down.
CTCGTAGGCAATCACGATGCTCGCTGCCTGTTCCGCCGTCACGCCCTTCAGCGCGATCTCGGTCTGACGCAGCAGCACCTCTTCGGTCTTGCCGCCCTCACGCTCCGCCAGCAGTTCGCCCACGCACACGATCGGATGCAGCCCATGCTTGAGCGCCGTGTGCGTCTTCTGGTTCACCAGCTCGTCCGTCTCGCCGAAGTACTGGCGCCGCTCGGAGTGCCCGATGATGATGTGCTTCACGCCCAGCGCGACCAGCATCAACGCCGAGGTTTCGCCCGTAAACGCACCCTCATCTGCGGTGTGAATGTTCTGTCCGCCCACGGCCACGTTACTGCCCGCCACCGCTTCCACCACCGTCGGAATCGACGTGGCAGAAGGGCACAGCACAATCTCATCGCGGGTATGCCCGGTTACAAGAGGCAAAAATGTGGCAACAAACTCCTTCGCCTGTGCGGGAGTCTTATACATCTTCCAGTTCGCTGCAATCAGTGGTTTGCGCATGTATGCTCCGTCTCCCCTTACTTCTCCGTCAGCGCTTCCACGCCCGGCAGTTTCTTGCCTTCCAGGAACTCGAGGCTCGCGCCGCCGCCCGTGGAAATGTGCTTGATCTTGTCCGCCACGCCGGCCTGTTTCACCGCCGCGACCGAGTCACCGCCGCCGATAATCGATACGGCATCTTCGTTCTTCGCCACTGCGTTGGCGACTGCGGTTGTACCCTTGGCGAAGGCCGGCATCTCAAACACGCCCATCGGGCCGTTCCACACAATGGTGGCTGCGGCGCCAATCTCCTTGGAGAAGGCCGCAATCGACTTCGGACCAATGTCCAGTCCCATCCACTCGGCAGGGAAGGCCCCGGTGCCTTCAAACACCTTGGTGTTCGCATCGGCCGCGAACTTATCTGCCAGGATGTGATCCACTGGCAGCAGGAAGCGCACGCCCTTGGCCTTCGCTTTGTCCAGCGCTGCCTTGGCAATGTCCAGCTTGTCGGCCTCCACCAGCGACTTGCCCACTTCCTGGCCCTGCGCCTTGAGGAAGGTGTACGCCATGCCGCCGCCAATCAGCAGCGCATCCACCTTGTTCAGCAGGTTGTCGATCACCTTGATCTTGTCGGAAACCTTCGCGCCGCCGATGATCGCCACAAACGGCTTGGTCGGATTCTCCAGCGCTTTGCCGAGGTATTGCAGCTCTTTTTCCATCAGCAGGCCGGCAGCCGACTGCTTTACATAGTGCGTAATACCCTCGGTGGATGCATGGGCGCGGTGTGCGCTGCCAAAGGCGTCATTCACGTAAATGTCACACAGCGAAGCCAGCTTCTTCGCAAACTCGGGATCGTTTGCCTCTTCTTCAGCGTGGAAACGCAAATTCTC
>JAJZIF010000053.1 GCA_021810735.1 Acidobacteriota bacterium | reverse complement strand
GCCCAGGCACGCACTCGAGAAGCGCTGGAGCAAGCCATTTCCGAGTTGCTGCCGCAGCTCTCTCCAGGCAACGCCGGGGCATGGTTCAGAACCCGCTTCGGCACTCTACAGCAACTGTGAAAATGCTCTAAGCTCGCGACATTCGTAAACGACAGCCTCTACGATCAAAAGACAAATGCCACAGACGGAGGGTGGGTCAGACGGGTATTCCGAGATATATCCCACTTTTCGCACTCACGGCCTGGGTATACCGATTCCTCCATGCGCAAAAGCAATGGCCCGATCTATGTCCCAAGCGCCTTCAACTACAGCATGTGGATACAAACGGAGGTAATCGGTCTACTTTTCGTGCTCCTGTTGATTGCTAATCCAAATATCCGATTCAATCGAGTTGTGGTGGACTTGCTTGCGGATACTTCGAAAGTGAAGTCGCGGGTTACGCGAGCCGCATTTAAAATCCTCCATCCCTGATCCGATGTTAATGAAGGAACAGACGTTAACCACTTCCTCGACCTAGCTGACTGGGGGCTCATTGCCTGCAATCCTGAGATCTACTCCCGATAAACTCGCTTGTGTTCACCGATAAAGTAAAACTAACCCGGAGGAGGTGGCCGATATGTCACGCGGGTGGCTGTAGATGGTCAAGAGGCTGCATCGTACTCTGGCGTTCCTTGCGATCCTGAGCAGTAGTGAGGAGCTCTGCATTCCGGGGAAGAAATCAATGCAGCCACCGCCATCTGCTCAGGATCCAGTAGTTAGGCCCAGTTCGATACGACTGATATTCCATGCCGTAAAGGTAAATCTCGAGCTATTTCGCAGGAGTGTTCGCAGTATCCGTACTTTTCTTTGCGGGGGCGGCCTTTTTAGCCTTCTTTTTCCGTTTTACAGGCCGCTTCTTTTTCGTCTGAGTTGTTCTTGCGGGGACGTCCTGCACGGAACCTGACCTGGTGGCTCCGCGTGTCACAGAGTAGGTACCCAAGCCGCTGCCCGTGGAGGGCGTAGTGCCGGTCTGGCCGGTGCCCGTGGATGGTGTTGTAGACGTTGAATCTGTCTGCGCAAGGCCCACGACACACAGATTCAGAGAAGCGATGGCAAGCAACGCTATCAACCTGACTTTCATGTTTTGCTCCGGTTTATTGGATGGAACGAGTTATAAAGTTCTTGCCGTGGGGGTCGGCAGTGATTCCCACTATGATCGGCTGGAACAGCCTACGGGTCAATATGTATTTCACGCATAATTTACCCGTGTCAGCGACATGACGCTGATGTCGTCCTGCTGGCCGAAGTTCTGGGCCGCATCGGCGACTTCCGCCGCAGTGGCAGCCCTTTCCAGCATTTGCCGGATCCGGTCAAACCCGAAGAGGCGGTTGCGATTATCCTGGGCTTCCGCGATTCCGTCGGACATGAGCACCAGTCTGTCTCCGGGCGCGACGCGGAACCGCATCGTGGAGAACTCCGCGTCTTCGACCATTCCCAATGGCAGAGCGCCTTCCATGGACAGTTCCGTCCCATTCAGATAAGGCGGCAGGTGGCCCGCATTCGCCAGGATCGCGGAGCCATCCCGTGCAATGCGTAACGCGAGACAGGTCGCGTGGGCATGGCCACGGCCCCAGAGTCTTTCGTTCAGCATCCCCAACATCCCAAGCGGGTCGTCATTGTGTCTGGCCTCCGTGCGGATGGCGCCCACGATCAAAGCCACCAGCATGCCCGCCTGCAGACCCTTGCCGGTGACGTCTCCCACGACGATCAGGACGCTGCCATCGGATGCGTGCGGCAGAATCTGGAAGAAATCGCCGCCCACTTCGCGCGCCGGGCGGTACTCGCTTTCAATAATCAGCCCCGGCACCTGGGGCAGTTCCTCAGGGATAAGGACCTTCTGCACCTCCTGGGCCTGCTTGATGTCCAGAGCCAACTCCCGCTGGTGGCGAATGGAGAGCAGGAGCCGGCGCAGCAACAATGCGAAAATGGCACTTACCAGAACCACTCCCCGGATCTGGCTGATCGTGACTGAGATCCCGAAGGGAAACCAGCGGGTGCGGATATGCAGAGTCTGCAGTTCGGGCCAAAATTCGCCCACTCCGAACAGGGCTACGGCAGGGACTGCGAACCACCCCTCCCGCCCCTGTTTCCGGATTCCTTGAATGGAAATAAAAAAGAGCAATCCTACAAAAATGAACCGGATTCCCAAAGAACTGAGATGGAAGATCGCGCTGACTCGATACGGCACAACGGTGAACAACAGGCCGTCTCCCACGGCGCCTGAGAGCGCATAAAGCAGCGTCAGAAGGAGTATGGCTCTGGGCATCCACATGGGACGGCTCAGGCGGAACCAGACCCACCACACCATGATCCAGCCTCCCATCGCGAAGGAAAAAAACAAAGCGTTCTCAAGCAAGCTGGACTGGACAATGCCTTCGATCTGGGTCAAAGCAGCGACGACCACATCGGCATACCCCATGGCGGACAACAGGAGCGTTCCCGCCAGCCAGCGGTAGACCGGATCCACCCGGTCAAACAGAATCAGGCTGCAGGCCATGATTGCGAGCAGGAGATAAAGGATCGCCTCGCCTATATAGGACGCGGAGCTCCGCAACAGTTCGAGCCATGCCAGTTCATAATGCGCCCGGACCACGCTCGCGTCTCCAATAAGCGGAGCGACATGAAAGCCCCCGGGATCGGACTCATAACTCAGCGTGTACGGATTCATCCATACGCGGAAAGCCAGTTCCTGAGTCGGGGGACTCTCAGGAGAACTTACTTTTCCGTCTGCTGCGGGTGGAATTAGAAAGATTTGCGGCTGACTGTTATAGGTCCTCGGCGCGCGCATCGGGAAAAAACTTGCCGAAGCTGCCCACCAGTTTTCCATCGTCGAAGAATTGATAACCATCGTCCAGGTCAGAAGGCCCGGTGAGCGCCACTTTCTGCCCCGGCCGCGGAAAAATCTGCACGCGCATGCGATACCACGCATAGCCCCAATAGCCGGGATGTCCCTTCGCCGTCCAGCCCGGAACATACCGTGACAAGCCGGCGTTGGGGTCGAAAGCGCCTGCGGCTGGAGTCAGGTCCACCATCTCCCATGCTGAATCGTCGAACTGCGGGCTCGCCCACAGGGGATTGTCGCCGGTGTGAAACTTCCATGGGCCGTTCAGCGCCACAATCGCCTGGCCGAGCTTGATCTGTACGGCGTGCGTTGCGCTGGCACGCGATCGATCCGCAGTCGCCTGCGCCCGCACCCCAGCGCCGCAAAGCGCAGAGGCCAATCCCAGGATGCACAGGGAGCGAATATGGAAGAGGAACCATTTCAAAGCAATCCACAAATACCAGCAAGCGCAGGGATTGGCAATCGGGAAATGACATGTAAATGCGAAAACAGAGCGGTCTCGCGGGAGTACATTTCACGTTCGATTCGTGACATGGCTCAGGCAGCGGCAGCCAGCTTTTGCGCAGGACGGGAACACGGTGCTTTGGCTGAAGGGCAGCGCAGGCCGTGCTTCGAGTTGTGAAAAAGCCAGACCAATCAGGATGGTTTGCCGAAGCCCATTAAGTTCGATACCATTAGCTTCGTTTTGTTTCGTGTCGTTTCCTCGCGTGGTACACGAGTTGCTTAAGGCCGCTCTCCTGTCGCAACGCGAGGGGCCGATGCAACGTCTTCTGAATGTCAGTTACTGGAGTTTTAAACGATTATGGAAGGTTCTTCCCAAGATAACGATAAGTTCATTGCGATGGTAACGGCCAAGGCGGAAGTGGATCTGCGCCTGAGCGATTTTGAGCCACGTTCCATGCTTGTGACTCCGGTACACACGATAGAGCGCGCCAGATTTCCAGCAATCGATTATCACAATCACCTGGACGCGCAGGATCCACGTAGCGTGCTTAAGATAATGGACGCATGCGGTATTGAACGCGTCGTGAACATCACAATGAAGACCGGCGCAGAAGCATTGGAGATCCTGCAGCGCTTTCACACCGCCGCCCCGGACCGGTTCTCCACGATTGCATGGATGGACTGGTCGGACCTGCACAGTGACGGCTTTTTTCAGCGCTCGGTCGACCGATTGGAGCACTTCGTCGAAAAGGGCGCCTGCGGCATTAAATTGTGGAAGGACCTGGGTCTGCGGCTTCGAGACGCTTCGGGAGAAATGCTCCGAATTGATGATGACCGGCTTGCGCCGCTTTTTGAAAAAGCTGGAGTCCTCGGCGTGCCGGTAATGTTTCATACTGCTGATCCCGATGCTTTCTTTCTTCCAATCGACCGTTACAACGAGAGGTATGAGGAGTTAGCCGCGCACCCGGATTGGGGTTTCTCTCACACTCACTTCACAAAGGCTGAGTTGCTCGCTCAGCGAGATCGTGTTTTCGCCAGGCATCCAAAAACCAGGTTTGTAGCAGCCCATGTGGCGGAACGTGCGGAAGACCTGGCCTATGTTGCCAGAATGCTGGAAACGTACCCCAATGTATCTGTCGATATCGGCGCTAGAGTCGCCGAATTGGGCCGTCAGCCGTACACTGCGCGGCGATTCTTTCTCCGCTTCGCTGACCGTATCCTGTTTGGGACGGATCTGGTGCCGGATCTCGCGATGTATCGATTGCATTTCCGGTTTCTTGAAACTTCCGACGAGTATTTTGAGTATCCCTCGCATGCCTCGCGCCAGGGGCGATGGAATATCTATGGAATCGACTTACCGGACGATGTGTTGAGAAAAGTCTATCGCGAGAACGCCCTGGCGCTGCTTCCCCGGACGTGAGTCAAGGTGTACCGATAGGAACGCGGCTGCATTGCAGAGGCAGCTGAAGCGCAGCAGGGTAGTACTCGATCCTAACTATGTCATTTCTTTCGAGCTACAACAAAAACCAGCGCTATAACCACTTTCTCCTGCTCGTGGCAGGTCTCGGTGGGTTGCTCTATGGGGTAGACCTGGGGATCATCGGTGGAGCGCTGCCGTACCTGGAAGCTACGGCGCACTTGACGGCGGGTCAACTCTCCATCATCGTTGCCGCCGTGCTGTTAGGCAGCGTCCTTTCCACGTTGTTTGCAGGCTTGCTTGCGGACTGGATAGGACGTAAGCCCCTAATGATTCTAAGTGGGGTGGCCTTTGTTGCCAGCATTCCGGTCATTGCTCTTTCCCACGGCTACGGCCCGCTCTTTTCCGGACGTCTTCTGCAAGGCGTAAGCGGCGGTTTTATAGGCGTAGTCGTTCCACTGTATCTGGCAGAATGCCTGCCGGCCTCCAATCGTGGAAAAGGAACAGGAATTTTCCAGTGGCTGCTTACCCTGGGTATCGTAGCGGCAGCCTTGATTGGCATCTACTACAGCTATCGAGTGGAAGCCGTATCCCGCATCGGAGATGCGGCAACTGTTTTCGCATTCAAAGATCAGGCATGGCGGCGTATCTTCTGGGTTTCGCTGCCACCTGGGATACTCTTCGCGGCGGGCAGTTTTTTCGTCGCGGAATCTCCACGCTGGCTCTTCCGGAAAGGCAGAAAAGAACACGCATTCAGGGCGCTGCTTCTGTCGGGCACGCAGGAACAAGCACAACTGGCATTGCAGGAGATGGAGCGCATCTTGCTGGCCGACTCCAAGCAGTCCGCGCGGGCCCACAGGGTTAACGACTCGCTACTCCAGAGAAAATATGTCGTGCCGTTCTTGCTGGCTTGCATCATCCTGTTCTGCAATACGGCCACCGGCGTCAACTCCATTATTGGCTACAACACCGGCATTCTTCTGCAAAGTGGGTTGTCCGATCTTCGCGCGCACTGGGGCTATGTCGTCTTCACGGTCGTCAATTTTCTCATGACGATCGTCGGGATGGCTCTTGTGGACAGGAAAGGACGCAAATTCCTGTTCATCCTTGGCACGGCTGGTGTTGCCGTGTCGCTTCTCGCCGTAGGCACGCTCTTCTCCAGGGCCGAAAAGCAGCAGGTGGACGTTCGCTCCGCGATCCAGCGAATGGTCCAGCCGGATCAAACTCTCACCCTGAACTTCAGTCCCGCCGAGGCAAAGCGGTTGTTGGCTGGCAGACAAAAGGCGGCTGGAGGAGTCGATGGAGATCACGCTTCTCTGGCGATTATCTATTCTTACGGTGGATTCTCCGCGGCCACCAATTATGTGCGGTCTGACGAGCACGGATCGGCTCCGATCGAAATCACACGCGAGACCTGCGTGCCCGCGGGCAAAGTTGAGGGGCTGTTCAAGAACCCTTTTGCAAGTGTGGATGCAGCTCGCCATGCTCCCCTTAGGATCGATCAAGCCTCCATCGGAAGGGTGCCGGACACGAGGCATGGCTGGCTTGTGGCAATCGGGCTGTACATATTCATCGCGTTTTTTGCGCTTGGACCGGGCGTATGCGTATGGCTTGCCTTGTCGGAATTGATGCCGACCCGTATCCGTTCCAACGGCATGAGCATCGCTCTGGTACTGAATCAGGTAGTTTCAACAACATTGGCGGCAATTTTTCTGCCCGTGGCCAGTAAGTTCGGGTACTCGAAGATATTTTTTCTTTTTGCTGGATTCGCCCTGATCTATCTCATCACGGTTTATTTCTTTCTGCCGGAAACAAAAGGTAAAACGCTGGAAGAGATTGAAGAGTATTTCATGGCAGCGGGCAAGTAGCTGGCCAATATTCGTGGTATCAGTGGATGGTCTAGGATTCTTCAGCGCCCATATCGAAACTCACCAGCTTCCCACGGAATCCCCGTGTCTTGATTGCGCCATATGCAATCCCCGCCGCCATCCAGACGCTTCCCAGGATGAGTGCAGTGTGGCTGAGGTTTAGCCAAATGAATCCACAAATGGTAAAGCCTAGAACCGGCACCAAAAGATTGCTAAGGGTCCTCTTTTCGGCATGGAGCCAATAACGCACGAAGGCTGCTGCATTGACGCCCATAAAGGCGATGAAGGCCCCAAAGTTGACCGCCTGAGCGCCAATTTCATAGGCACCTCCACCCAGACGGGCGGCAAAAAATTCGAGAATACCCGCGCCAAATAAGGCAAATACGCCAACAGCAAGAATGTTGTTCTTTGGAATTCTTGTCTTTGGATCGATCGCGCCAAAAAACGATTTGGGCAATGCATTGCCGCGTCCCATGCCGTAGAGCAAGCGCCCCGCAGCCAATTGCGCGCCCATGGCGGAACCGGCATTCGCGATCAGCAGGGTAAAGTTGATCAATTGAAATAGAAGCACGCCCCCTACCTGGCGCGAAATGAGAGCGAATGCCGATTCCACCTGGTTGCTGGGGAACGGCTTTGCTCCCCACACCAGTTGCGCCGCATAAACTTCCAACCCTGAAAGCAATCCTGTAATGAGACACACAAGCACTGTTGCCAGCAGGATGTTGCGTCGTGGATTCTCCGCCTCCTCCGATAGGGTTGAGATTCCATCGAAGCCGATGTAGGTAAGCACGGCGACGGAAGTGCCGGCAAAAAGGCGCGAGGTGCGGAATGTCGCCGGGTCGTAGAATGGCCGCGTGTAAAAGGAAGCGTCATGGTGGTGAAGCGCCCATACATACCGGACCACGGCGCCCAGAAAGATGAGAACGATGACCGTCATTCCGGCGCACATGGTCTCGTTGATCTGAGCCGATGTCTTGACCCCGCGAAGGTTTCCCCACGTGAATAGGGCAGCGAAGATCACAATCCATGCATAGTAGGGCAGCACCGGGAGCACGTTCATTGCGGCTTTGGCGCAAAACGCTGTACAGATCAATGGATTCAGGATGTAATCCATCACCATGCTCCAGCCGGTGATGTATCCAAGCGCGGGATGCATTTCCTGGCCAACGTACGTGTATGCGGAGCCTGCACTCGGATAAGCGCGTGCCATTCTGCCATAGCTGATGGCGGTAAAAATCATCGCGACCATCGCAAGCAGGATCGTCGTGACGACGTGACCGTCTGCCTTGTTGCTGATCACACCATAAATGCCCATCGGAGCAGTGGGCTGGATGATCACCATCCCGATGATGATCAGGTTCCATAAAGTTAGGGTGCGATTCAGCTTTGGAGCCATTGCCGGACTGGACGTACTTACACTAGAGCTATCACTGCCGAGAGACATGGAACACTCCGAAATCACAGTCGTATTTCATTTACTTTGCTTTGTGCTCGAATTATACTGGCAAGCCAGACCCTGATTGAGAAACGGCCGCGCTATTCGACGACTGCGGAAATCCAGGTGGAGACGGGGCTCTTCACAGCCGAAAGAAAGAATTTTGATGCCGGATGATAAGAGACGCTCTGGAACCATTCGCTGGTGGATAGCCTGGACCTTGTTTTTTTCAACCGTTACGAACTACATTAGCCGCCAGACATTCTCGGTCCTGTCCCCCACCATCGCGGCCCAATTTCATTTCAATCATACAGATCTGGCCAAGATTTTCGGGTCTTTTCAGATTGCGTACGCAATCGCTTGGCTGTTGGGAGGTATCTTTCTTGACGCTGTCGGAGTCAGAATAGGCTTGGCAGTTGCGGCGATATGGTGGTCGCTGATGAATGCCTTGATGGGGTTCAGCAGCTCAGTCTTCGCCTTCGCCTTCTTTAGGTTCATGTTGGGAATCGGAGAAGGGTTTAACTGGCCCGGGGCCAGCAAAGCTGTAGCGGAGTGGTTTCCGCGCCAGGAGCGTAGTCTGGCCGTGGCAATTTTCGACAGCGGCTCCAGCGTGGGCGGGGCCCTGGCTGCGCTGCTCATACCCTGGATTGCCATAGCGGTGGGCTGGAGATGGTCGTTTGTCATCTCTGGATTGCTTGGCGTCGTATGGCTGGCTGTATGGTTGGTGATCTATCATCCGCCCGATAAACATCCGCGTGTGACCGCGCAAGAAATTGCCACGATCCGCGCAGGTCAGGATGCACCCGCTACAACCGGCAAGTATGGAATCGGAAAGTGGCGGCGATTGGCGAGGGACCGAAACGTTTGGGGAATTGTACTTGGGCGCTCATTGACGGACCCGATCTGGTGGTTTTACGTCTTCTGGCTCCCGCAATATCTGAGCGACGCACGAGGCTTTACGTTAGCGCGAATTGCGATCTTCGCATGGATGCCCTTTGTCGCGGCGGACCTGGGCAACTTTACCGGTGGATGGATTTCAGGCTTTTGCATCCGGCGCGGCTTGAGTGTGATCCGCGCGCGTACCTGGGTCTGTGTTGTCAGTTGTCTGCCGATTCTCGCCGGTATGCCAGCAGCGCATGTTCACAGCGTCTACTGGGCGCTTCTGCTTATCTGTATCGCGTTATGGGGATATGCAAGTTGGGCGACCATGGGTCTCACCTTGCCCTCCGATCTTTTTCCGCAGGATGTAGTGGCCACGGTTACGGGACTCAGCGGCTTTGTGGCAAGTCTTGCGGGAGCGGGCTTCACGTTTACCGTTGGGTTTGTCGTAGACCGTTTTTCCTACGGCCCTGCCTTCGTCGCCGCAGGCCTGCTCCCGATTCTTGCAACGGTTTGCATTGTTTTGCTGATACGTACTCCCATGCAAGTCCAGGCGCCAGAAAATTCGATGAGTGGCGTGTGATAGTCAAAGAGGCGGCCTTTACTTATAATTGCCAGCGTCAGGTTGTGCCGTTCCTGTAACTGACTCCATGGAAATGATCGACGGATATGTCTGACCTGTCACAAAGGCCTAAAATCAACGGGCAAGCGCACGGCAACCATCTTCGAAAGGAAAATATCTGAGAGTGGCTCGCGACAGTTCGTCCATAGATTTAGAAGCCGATCCAATGCTGATTGAGGAACGCCGGCAGCACATCCTCTCCGTCGCGCAAAGCGAGGGCAGGGTCCGAGTCCGCGCATTGTCCAAGTCCTTGGGGATTTCACAAATTACGATTCGCAAAGACCTGGATTATCTCCAGAGGAAAGGGCTTCTTCAGAGGAGCCATGGCGGGGCACTCCCGGTACAGCCGAGCGCGTTGTTCGATCCGCCGATCCAGGAGAAGGAAAAAAGTCACCACAGTGAGAAGGACCGCATCGGGCAAGCTGCCGCCAGCATGGTTCAGGAAGGGCAGTGCGTGATGCTGGATTCAGGGACCACCACGACTGCAGTCGCGGGCGCCTTGAAAAAGTTTTCGCAGCTGACCGTGATTACAAATGCGGTCAACATTGCCGCCGATTTGGCCGGGACGAACTTTGAAGTTCTTCTTACCGGCGGTACCTTAAGGAAGAATTCGTTCTCGCTGGTTGGGCCGCTTGCCGAAGATATGCTGGCGGAGATCCATGCCGACATCTTATTTCTTGGCGTGGATGGATTTGACATGGAGATAGGCTTGACCACTCCCAACCTTCTGGAGTCTCGCGTGAACCGCGCGATGGTCAATGCGGCTACCAAAGTGGTAGCGGTTTGTGACTCGACTAAGTTCAACCGCCGCAGTCTCTCTCGCATCGTCGCGCCCTCGGCTATTCATCATGTGATCACGGACGCGGATCTCCCCAAAAACATCAGTGAAGCGCTCTCCAATATGGGCATCGAAGTCACCATCGTATAGCTCCTTCTGACCGAGCCATGGTTCCGCCCAGGAGCGATTATGCCTGCTGAATCGTGGTTTGCCCTCGCACATCTGGCCTGTCTTACCCTCTTCGTTTGCTTCCATGAGACGGCAGCAGGTGCTTTCGTGTGCTTCGAAGTCCGTTGTCAAGGTTCTGCTTGACGATGTCAGAAATATGATTCAATATGCTACGAAAGGTAAGCATAAGTAAGTTTAGCGACAACTGAGATGCAAACGGCCTGAGTTTCCAGGAAGCTCAACGAGGGGAAAAATGAAGAAGACGTACTCCGGAATTTGCAGCTATTTGCTCCTTGGGGCTCTTTCTCTTGCGCTCAGCGTGTCTGCGCAAAGCGGCGGCCAGCCGTTACAGGTCAACGTCGAATCTGCCGACGGCAGCTATACCATCGGGACACCGGGGTCCAGTCATGCAACATTGCATGCCGGGATTGCCGTCCAGTTGGATGGACGATGGGTACAATCCAGCCAATATCCGCGGCATGTGGTGAAAACCGCTCCCGTCTCTGACGATCTGGAGAGCGCCAAAGAATGGGTAGTTGCATTTTCCGGGCTGAATGGCGAGCCCGATTTGACCTACCACTTGCGCGCCTATCCCGATAAACCCTTCGCGGATATTCAAGTGGTGGTCCACAACTCGACAGCCAAACCGGTCAGCGTGGAGTCAATCCGGGCGGTTGCGGCAGTTGGAAATTCCATCCTGGACCTCAATGCTCCTGCGGCGCAGGACCGCGTACTCTCCGATAGTTTCAGCGAAGACCGGCCGAATATCACGATCCATGACCTAAGTGATGCAAAGGACGGAATGCATCGTGGCGTGGGCAGCCAACTCATCTACAACCGGCAAAGTCACGAGAGCGTGTTTTTCGGTGCACTCACGTCCGATCGTTTTGTTACTGTCCTCAGAGTTCATGTCAGCCCCAAGGGGACGGACCCGCGGATTTCCGCGTTTGAGGTGGACTCCACCGGAACTACCGAGTTGGAAACGGACGAATGGGGTTCGCTTCATCGCGCGGACGCGGACGATCGGCTACCCCTGGAATTGACAGTTGCTCCTGGCGCGAAATTGTCTTCCGAGCGGTTGCTGGTGAGTATGAGCAGGAACTACCACCAGCAATTGGAGACTTACGGAACTATCATCAGGCAATTGCATCACGCCAGGGTTGCGGCAGCGACTCCGTTAGGCTGGTGGAGCTGGACCGCCTACTATTTCGGATTGAATGAAGGCGCCGCACTCACCAACGCAGAGTGGGAAGCGCAGCACCTCAAATCGCTGGGGTATAACTTCTTCCACATCGATGAAGGCTACCAGTATGCCCGTGGAGAATACAGCACTCCGGATGCAAGGGTGTTCCCTCATGGGCTGGCTGGCATGGAGCGCCAGGTCACGAATCTGGGGCTTGTTCCGGGAATCTGGACCGCGCCTTTTGAAGTGTCGGAGCGCTCCTGGGTCTATCAAAACCATCCGGACTGGCTGGTCCACAATGCAAAAGGGAAGCCCATTCATATCGGCTGGGTGACCGATCACAACGACCGTTTATTTGTCCTGGATTGCACCAACCCCGGAGCCCAGCAGTATCTGCGGAAGACGTATTCCACACTCGTGCATGGATGGGGTATCCGCTACATCAAAATGGACTTTATGGATGACAGCGCGGTCGAGGGTCATTATTACCGCCCCAATACGACCGCGATGGAAGCACAGCAGACAGGCTTAAGAATCATTCGTCAGACCGTCGGCGACAATGTCCTGCTGGACAAGGACGGAAGTGTCATGCTGAATCCGGTAGGTTACGTGGATTTTGGGCGCATTTCGCAGGACACCGGCCACACCTTCGGCGCAAGCAAAGACGCCGCCACCGGAATCGCCGCACGCTATTACATGAATCGTAACTTCTTTGTCTCTGACCCGGACGCCTTCAGCGTATCCACCCAGACCGTGGATGACCAGGCCTGGCATGGCGGCCAGCGTCCGCTGACTCCCGATGAAGCCAGGGTTTCCATCGCTCTTTCCGCGGTTTCAGGAGGGATGTACGAGATCGGCGACGACCTGCCAACCCTGGGAGCCGAACCGGAGCGGCTCGCGTTGGTCAAGAACAAAGATCTGATGAACATGGCGCGCCTGGGCCGCCCTTCCACGCCAGTCGATCTTATGACCTATCTGCCGCAGGATGGGCAACCGAGTATTTTCCTGCTCCGGGAAAGTCCCAGACAAACCATTCTGACGGTCTTCAATTGGACAGACAGGACACGTACTCATTCCATCCAACTTTCCAGCCTTGGGCTGCCGGCTAACGGGACCTATAGCATCTCGGATGTGTTCGATCAGAAGCCGGTTTCTTCACAGGATACGTCTGCCCTTGCGGTCAACCAACCGGCCCATTCCGTTCGAGTATTCAAGATCATCGATACTGCTGTCCCGGCAGAGGCACCCGCGGTTCATGCGCAGCATGCTTCTTCAGGGAAAGCCGGAGAGACGCTGACTTTTTCCGCCTATCCGGCAGACTCGAAGGCGCCCATCCTCTGCTATCAATGGGATTTCGGTGATGGAGTGTCTTTGGAAGGCACGCACGTCACGCACGCCTATACGCGTGCTGGAACTTACCAGGTAAAGGTGGTCG
>JAJZIF010000052.1 GCA_021810735.1 Acidobacteriota bacterium | reverse complement strand
TCGATTTCCACAAACTGGCGCAGCAAAGCCAGCAGCGAGGGTTCGGCCTTCTGGGCCAGTGGAAGCAGCGAAGCCGCCTGAAATGAGTGGGAAGCGTGCGGTTTGGGCATGGAAATCCTTTCTCGACCTGTGCTGAGAGCTGTGCCGATGCCGCCCTCAACTGTGGCAAAAATGCAACAGCTAAACTTTACCTTGCAGAGATAGTCTATTGCTTCATTGAGGGCTCCTGTTTGTTCGACGCTGCACATTACGAACACACGATTGACACTCCAGTTGCCTTTTCGGGTGTCGGCCTCCACAGTGGTGCTCCGGTTCAGATGAAGCTTCTGCCGGCCCATGCCGGGACCGGGGTGATCTTTCGCCGCACCGATCTGGAAGGTTTTGAAATTGCCGCCACCGGCCGCAACGTGGCCAAGGTAAGCTACGCAACCAGCCTGATGCGCCAGAGCGTGCTCATTTCCACCACCGAGCACCTGCTTTCGGCGCTGGTGGGCATGGGCATCGACAACGTGGTGGTGGAACTCGATAACCTGGAACTACCCATTCTCGATGGCAGCGCCCTTCCCTACATCGAGGCCTTTCGCCGCGTGGGACTGCGCGCCCAGCGCCGCAAGCGGCAGTACCTGCGCGTGCTCAAGGACGTGGAAGTGCGCGACGGCGACAAGTTCATCGGCGTGTATCCCGGCGATGGCTATCGCGTCTCCTACCAGATCGACTTCCCTGCCCCCATCGGGCGGCAGGGCTTTGTGGTGGACCTGGCCTCGCGCAACTACGGCGCCGAAATTGCCCCGGCGCGCACCTTCGGCTACAAGGAAGACGAGGGCAAGCTGCGCGACATGGGCCTGATTCGCGGGGCCTCGGAGGAGAACGCCATCATCCTCACGCAGCGCGGTGTGGTGAACGGGCCGCTGCGCTTTGATGATGAGTTTGTGCGCCACAAGGTGCTGGACCTGATCGGCGACCTCGCGCTGGTGGGCCACCAGATTCTGGGCCACGTCAAGGCCGAGCGCGCCGGCCATGCCATGCACACGGCGCTGGTTTCGCGGCTGCTCAAAGACAGGTCGGCGTGGGAGCTGGTGACGCGCAGTGAAAAGCAGGCAGCGGCGGCAAGTGCGGCTCCGGCGCAGCAGCACTTGGCCACGGTGTAAGGCACGCGGAAGATCGCACTTCACATTGTTACAAAACGAAAACGGGCACCGCTGAGCGTGCCCGTTTTTCATGGATGGTTTGGCCTACTCGATGACGGCGACCTTGGCGCGCTTGCCGACGCGGACGGTGAGGCGCAGGGGGACTTGCCTGACAACCCAATGCGTCAGATCCCAAACCTCATTATTGATTCGCAAACTGTTGGCTTTGATCTTCCGGGCAGCATCCGTGTTTGAATCTGCCAAACCGCATTGAGTGAGGAGCCGATCCAATCGAATGACTGTAACGGCTCCGCCCTCGACCTGTCCCTCAATAGGCTCGCCAAACGATCCACGCTCTGCTAGAGGTGGGAATTCGCGTGCTAATTCGTCCCAATCTGCTAGTTCTTTTAATCCAAGCTCAGTCCGCTTGATGTGAACTTCTTCCAAACCCTCCACGTCATCACTCTTCTGCTGGAACTGCTTCGCCCAGTTCTCATCCGCAGTCTGCGCCGCTTCTTCAGAGTGGAAGCCGGCCACAATGGTGCGCGCGAGGCGCTTCTTGGCTTCCATGGGGTGCAGCTTGCCGCTGGCCACGTCGGCCTGCATCTCGTCGATCTCGGACTGGCGGAGGTCGGTCAGCAGCGTCCAGTAGCGCCACATCAGCTCATCGCTGATCGACATCAGCTTGCCGTACATCTCCTGCGGCGGCTCGTGAATGCCGATGGCATTGCCGAGCGACTTGGACATCTTCTGGACGCCATCGAGGCCCTCGATGATGGGCGTCATCAGGACGATCTGCGGCTGCTGGCCGAAATCGCGCTGCAGCTCACGCCCCGCCAGCAGGTTGAATTTCTGGTCCGTGCCGCCCAGCTCCACATCCGCCTTCAGCGCGACGGAGTCGTAGCCCTGCGCCAGCGGGTAGAGAAACTCGTGCAGCGAAATCGGCTGCTCTTTCTCAAAACGCGCGTGAAATTCGGCGCGCTCCAGCATCTGCGAAACGGTGAATTTGGCGGCGAGGCGGATGATGTCCTCAAAACTCAGCTCGCCCAGCCACTCGGAGTTGAAGCGCACCTCGGTCTTTTCGCGGTCGAGAATGCGGAAGACCTGGTCGGTGTAGGTCTTGGCGTTCTGGTCGATCTGCTCGCGGGTGAGTGGCTTGCGCGTGGCCGAACGGCCCGTCGGGTCGCCGATCAGCGCTGTGTAGTCGCCCACGAGGAAGATGACCTGGTGGCCTAAGTCCTGAAAATGCTTGAGCTTGCGCACCAGTACGGTATGGCCCAGGTGCAGGTCCGGCGCCGTGGGGTCGAAGCCGGCCTTCACGCGCAACGGCACGCCCGTCTGGCGCGACTTTTCCAGCCGCTCGCGCAGCTCCGGCAGGCGGATGATCTCCGCCGCCCCTTTTTCGAGCAGATCCAGCTGCTCATCTACAGGAAGAAATTTGTTCATGAGCGAATTTCAGTATAAGAGGTCGCGGCATTTTCACCATCCCTGGCCTCGCAGACGGGCTTGCGATGACCGTGGCCGCAGGCGAAAAGTCCGTGCCCCGGGCAAATCTGCACTATTTTTAGGGCAAACACAGAGATAAATTAATAATCTTAATTTTAATTGTTTACGTAGTTAATTATTTGCACTAACATCGCCTCATGATTCAGAAATCAAGAGGTCGCTGATGGATCGAAATTCCAAAACCGCTTCTGACTGGCAGGATCTGCTCCGCATCGCCGAAGGCTCCTCGCTGGTCGTGGAGCGCGTCCGCCTGCCGGAAAAGCGTCTCACCGTAGAGGGAGAATTTCTCCTGCCGGAACTGGCCCAGTTCTCGCTCGAAGATCAGGTGTTCATTGCGGCTTTTCTGCGCTCGCACGGCTCCATCAAGGAAATGGAGCAGGTTTTTGGCGTGAGCTACCCCACCATCAAAGCGCGGCTCAACCGCATCGCCGGCAAGCTGCACTTCGTCGAAACCAATCCCTCGCCCTCGCGGGCGGAGATTCTTGACCGGCTGCAAAGCGGGGGAATTTCCGCCGAAGCTGCGATCCGCGCGCTGGAGGCACTCAAATGACTCCCAGTCTTGCGCTGGTGCGAATTCACACCACCGGCGGGAAGAACTTCCGGCTCTGGTTGCCGTTATTTCTGCTGTGGATTCCCTTCCTTTTGCTCCTGCCTCTGATTCTTCTCGCCTTGCTGGCGGTCACGCTCGCCGGCCGCATGAATCCGTGGCGCGTCACAAACGCACTGTGGGCCGTACTTTGCAGCCTGCCTGGAACAGACGTCCGCGTCGCTTCCGACGGAAATCGAGTCACCGTCCGGATTTTGTAAAGGGCCTATGAATCCCACGCGCCGCATCGCCCGCCCGCCGCACTCGGGCGCCGTTTCTCACAGCTTCCACACCTTATAGGAGAATTGCCATGAACGAACATCGCCGCCAGATTCTCGACATGCTGGCTGCTGGAACCATCAACGCGGATGAAGCCGAACGCCTGATTGCGGCGCTTGAGACGGAACCGGAAGCCGGCGCACAACCAGCCTCCACCCGGGCGGAAAGCACAACCTCAGTGAAATCGGGTGCCAAGGGTAAGGTGAAGTACCTGCGCGTGCTGGTCGAGGCGGATGAATCCATGACCGGCATGAAGGGGTCCACCACCGTGAACGTGCGGGTTCCCCTGCAACTGCTGCGCGCCGGCGTCCGGCTGGCCAGCCTGATTCCACCGCAGGCGCACGAGCAACTGGACGAAGCCTTCAGCAAACACGGCGTTCCGCTGAATGTTTCGCAGATCAAACCGGAAAATCTCGATGAACTGATCGACCACCTCGAAGATTTGACCGTGGATGTGGACGGCAAGGACGGAAATCAGACCAGGGTGCGTGTCTTCTGCGAGTAGATACCGCCGCGCCTGCTTCGCTTCTACTCGACTTCCAGAATCAGGCACTTCAGGTATTCGGTCTCCGGAATATTCAGGATCACCGGATGGTCGCTGGCCGCGCCGCGCCGTTCGATGAGGCGCGCGCGCCGACCCGCATCGCCAGCCGCGGAACGCACCACCTCGGTGAACTCCGCCAGCGAAACATGATGCGAGCAGGAACAGGTGATGAGCGTTCCGCCGGCCTCGAGCATCTTGAAGGCGCGCAGATTCAGCTCCTTGTATCCGCGCACGGCGCTTTCGGCGGCGCGCTTTGACTTTGCGAAGGCCGGAGGGTCGAGGACGATGGTGTCAAAGCGCTCGCCCGCGTCGCTCCAGTCTCGAAGCAGGTCAAAGGCGTTGGCCTCCAGCCAATCCACCTCGCAGCCGCCCAGCAGGGCGCGGTTCGCTGCCAGGTTGTTGTCCGCCACTTCGAGCGCGGCGCGGGAGATATCCGCACCCGTCACGCGCTCGCACTTTTTGGCCAGATGCAGCGCAAAGCCGCCCTGGTAGGTGCAGACGTCGAGCGCGCGTCCATGGGCATTGCGGGCGGCAGCTTCGTAGTTCTCCCGCTGGTCGAGAAAGGCTCCGGTCTTTTGCCCGCCTTCGGCATCGAAGCGGAAAACCAGCCCGTTGAGCCGGAAATTTGTGGAGGCCAGCGGCGGATCGAGCCGTGAGTACAGCACGGCGCTGGGCGGCGCACTCAATTGCTCCAGTTCGCGAATGCGCGGACTCGGCCGCTCCAGAATCGTCGCGGGACCAATCTCGTCTAGCAGCACCTCCACAATGGCCGCGCGCACGGCGGCCGTGTCGAGGGCCTTGCTGGCCAACTGCAGAATCACCAGCTCGCCGTACTTGTCGGCGATCACACCGGGCAGCGCATCGGCCTCGCTGAAGATCAGCCGGCAGGCTGACTCAGGCCCCATGGCCAGCAGTTCCTGCCGCCGCGCAATGGCCGCGCGCAGTTTGGCCTGCACCAGTGCGAGAAATTCCGCCTCGCTGCCGATGACCTCCGGAGCGATCCAGCGAAGTACGATCTCTGACGCGGGATTAAAGAGCGCCGTGCCCAGTAATGTGCCGCGAGGATCGTAAACCGGAGTCAGACCGGCCTCCGGCTCGTCGAGATTCACCGCCGCAATATCGGACCGGTAGACCCAGACATGCCCGGCGTGGAGGCGATCCGCGCCACGGCGGCTGACCACCACGCCCGGCTGCGACGCGACACCCGGTGCTGCAGGAGACTCAAAGGCTGGTTTGGAAGACGGTGAGGTCGATACGGAGTGGCCGCCCTTGCGGCCCTTGGTATAGGACGAAGACATAACGGAACACCAACCGTCATCTTCGCATATGCGACCTAAATCACCGGCGTCGCCGCTCATGGCGCCCAGATAACCGCGTCAAAGGCAATCGCCCGTCGCCCGTGTCAACTTTTCCAGTTGGTTGCCGTCTTTCCGTGCAGAAGTTGAGGGGACTCCGGTGAAGCGTGCCCCTCTCACTTCCAGTAAGCAGCCCGATGGTTGTGGGTCCATCGGGCTGCCTCTTTCCCGAAATGCTTTCCCAACTCAGGCCTGAGCCGAGCTGTGACGCGTGAGCCGATGCACGAAGTGGTAAGGCGGCCAGGGACCCGAGAGTTGCATCTGGCAGTCTTTCATGATGATGCTCGCACTCGAGTACTTGTTCTGGTAGCGCTCCACGCTGCGCGTATCGATCAGGTGAGCGATGTCGAGCAGCATCTTGCCGGTGTCCATGCGCCGGCAGGTTACTTCTTCGTCCAGCGGCGTGAACATGCGGTGCATCTGCACGGAAACAGAACGGGCCTTGGTCTGGCGCTCCCGCTGCAGTGCCGCGGTTTCGCGCAGGTTTGCAAGGTACGCCTTGCCGACAGCGTTCTTTTCCATGCATGGGCGGTAGTCCGAGTCTTTGCCGCAGTCTTCCAGCGTAACCTTCAGGTGCATCTCGGTCTTGCCGCGCAGGCGCTCGATATTGGAGGAAAATTGCCGGTGGTTGGATCGGATCGAACGGCGGAGGGCTTCGTCATCTCCAAAAATGGTGCCGAAGCGGAAAGGAAGAACAGTGGAAACCTTGAAACACTCTGCAATCACCCTGGCATGCTCTACGGCTGCCTTCTGGTGGAATTTTTCCTCGGGAGAGTGTTCGCTGACGATGACTGCTAAATCACTGGCTGGATAGAGGAAGATCTGATTTCCCTGAATGCCCGAAACCGACTCCAGCGGGATGGGCTTGCGGTGGCGGAGCAATTCAGGAAAGGCTTCTTTTTCAGTTACACAGTAGGCATACCACGCCATAGAGAGTCGCTCCACAAGCTGGTACTACATAAAGAGTTGTAGAAAGAACAGCATCCGGGGGAGAAACAAAAAGGTGCTTTTCTTGTTTTTACTTCGAGTACTGCGGGCGGGAACCTCAGCTGGTTCTCTGGCTAACTTGACTGCGATGCTAGCCGCCAGACGCAACATCTGTCCAGAAGTGTGTGATGGGAATCACAAAATTCACCTTTTTGATGCAAATTTGTATTGTCAACTTCAAATCTAGTTTTGATATTACGAAAAACTACAGCGCCCCTTGCCGCCCTCGAGAAATCGGAACAGGTCTTCCGGCGCATCCAGATCGAATTCGGCCTCGGGCAGCGAGACCAGCTCGATTTCCGCGTCACCCAGGCTGCGCAACAGGCTTCGGGCTCCTTGGTCTCCAGAGATTCTGGCCAGTTCTGGGATATATCTGGCCGGAAAAATCGCCGGCACGCCGGGGCGATCTCCGTGCCGGACGCTGACCACTTTGCCGGTGGCAGCATAGAGATCCCAGAGGCTTTTCAGGTGCAGGGCAGTAATCAGGGGCTGATCGCAGACCATCAGCAGAACAGCGGCGGTCTCCGGTGCTTGCCTTTGCAGAGCTTCGACGCCGCAGCGCAGCGAACTGCCCATCCCCTCTTGCCAGGCCTCATTCACGATGCCCGAGACGGCCAGCCCCTTGAGTTCCTGCACGAGTATTTCCGCGGGCTCGCCCAGCACGACGATCACCGGCGAGGCCCCTGAGTGGGTCGCCGCCTCCGCCGCGCGCCTGAGCAGCGACTTTCCCTCCAGCTGAACGAGTTGCTTGGGCTGGCCCAGGCGAGTGGATGCACCGGCAGCCAGCAGAATGGCGGACCGCCCTGGTGACATTGCGCCGGCGCCAGCATGGTGAACGTCAGGAAGCATGACTCGAAATGGATGCCGCTGTGCGCACGATCTGGTGATCGACGCCAGCAGCGCGTGCGGCCAGTGCGGCCTGCACCTCGGCGGCGATAGAAAGCGCGATGGCTGCCGGCGTGTGCGCGGAAATATCCAACCCTACCGGCGAGTAGAGCCGGGCCGCGGCCTCGTCGAGCGTCATGCGCACGGTACCGGTCTTGGGGTGCGTCAGCTGCTCCAGGATGTGCATGGTCCGGCGGCGCGGGCCAAGAATGCCGAGATAGCCCAGCGGCTGCGGCAGGAGCCGGCCGAGCAGCGCACGATCCTGCTCATAACTGTGGGTCATGATGACCACGGCGTCTTCGGGGCCGATTTCCTGCGCCAGATCGACGGGATTTTCCGGTGTCATCCCCAGCACGCGGCGTGCGTGCGGAAACCGCTCGGGCCGCGCCAGGTGCGAGCGGCCATCAGCAACGGTGACGTGCCAGCCCAGGTCGTAGGCAAATTCCACCAGCGGCTGCGCATCATCGCCCGCACCAAAAATCCACAGCGACGGCGGTGGCATGATGCGCTCGCAAAAGAGCAGGAGATCCGGCCGCCCTTCGCGCGCCAGCACGCGGCTCGTCGAGCCTTTGGAAAGCGCCTCGCGGGCAAAGCGTTCGAGAGCTGCCTTGTCGGCTTCGGCCAGGTCGGGCGAGGAGTACAGAATGTCGCCAGCGGCATTCCTCACGAGTCGCGTGCCCGGGGAATCTTCGTCGACCGCGGTGATCACGGCCGCGGGCCGACGATCCTGCACCGCGAGCCGCACCGCGTCGATGACCGCATTGGCAGCGGGGCCGCGCTCGATCAGCAGAATCACCGTGCCGCCACAGCCCAGACCGTAAGGAACGCCGGAGTCCTCATCAAAGAAGCTGGCGTAGCGCTGCAGGCTCGACCCTTTTTCGGTAAGCCACCAGGCCTTTTTGCTCACTTCGCCTTCCAGACAGCCTCCGCTGACGGTGCCGGCGCGCCGCCCGCCGCGGGTGAGCAGCATGCGCGCGCCCGGCTTGCGGTAGGACGATCCTTCGACGCCGACGACGGTGACCAGGCATATTTCCTCGCCCCGCCTGCGGGCGAGTGTGGAGAGTTCGAGGATGGCTTCCAGTTCTGGCATATTCGAGCTTGACCCCAGCCGTTCTGCGATGGAAATCGGGCGTTGACGCACACCTATTCCGGTAACGGGCACAAATCCATCTGCGGATCGACTGCTATGTCGCTCTGTGCGCCCGCGTGGTCCATGCACCCCCCAATCAGGATAAGCCTGCTCTCCCTTCGCCACGAAGCAGGCATTCAACGCGTGACCCATCGCCCCCCAGCGGAAAACTGACCTGCGCGGTCCACTCACGGCCAACCGATGAGATTGAGCATGGTTCACCCGGGATGGACCGGATTGGTCACGGGTATGAGGTAATTTCATCGTCTCTTCGCCGTACTTTTCACTGGCACGGAGACTTGTGGCGAGGCTTCATTGCAGCAACATAAAAATGCTGCTTTTGCAGTGATTTCACCCACCTGCGATGTTTGACGACTGGCTGAAAACAGTCCTATAGTTAAGGTGTGGACTCGCGCTTTCGGGATAGTCGCGCGAGTTTACGATCCGCCCTCTGACTCCCACACGCCGAGTTCGCGAGAAGACTGTCTGCGGTTCGGGCAGCAACTTCTCTCGGAAGCAACAGGCATCGCGGGCACTGTCAGAGCCAGCGCGATCTCCAATTCCCTACAACTGCAGTCGCTTGCAGATTTGCGAGGGAGAGCTGCCTGTTACGGCAAGCAGTGGCGGAACCGGGAGGCCGCCGGAAAATCCCCACACTGAGCGTCATGTCAAACGTCCTCAATCCTGATCAAACCGAGAGCAAACCTCTGAACACCGAACTGGAAACCCCAACGCTGGAAACCGCGGCGGAGCAGGAAGCCCCGTCCCTCGAAACCACCCCTAACCCGGAAGCTGCCGAAGCACAGCCGGCCGAAGCTCAGGCGACCGCCGAAGCTGCACCCCAGGAAGCCTCTACACCTTCCGCAGACGAGATTGATCTCAACAGCGACCTCAACAGCATGGACTTTGGCGCCGTGCTCGAGTCCTTTGAGAATGAGCAGGCGGCGGAAGCCGCGGCTCAGTCCTTCGACGACACCCATGTGGTGACCGGTACCGTCATCAAGCTGACGGACAAGCATGTCGTCGTGGACATCGGAATGAAGTCCGAAGGACTGATTCCGATCGAGCAGGTGCTGGACCACAACCAGCAGCCGAAGGTGAATCCTGGCGAGAGCATCGAAGTCATCATCGAGCGCGAAGAGGCCGAAGGCGGCTATCTGCTCAGCTACGAGAAGGCTCTGCGCATGCGGGTATGGGACACCATCGAAGCGGCGGCCAATAGCAAGACTCCGGTTCAGGGCATTGTCGCCGGCCGCGTCAAGGGCGGTCTCACGGTCGACATCGGGATCAAGGCGTTTCTCCCCGGCTCGCAGCTTGAGGTTCGCCCCGTGCGCAACCTCGACGCATATATCGGCCAGCCGATTGAAGTCCGCGTCATCAAGCTGAACAAGAAGCGCGGCAATGTGGTGGTTTCCCGCAAGGAGATTCTCGAAGAGGAGCAGGCCTCGAAGCGCTCTGAGACTCTTGAGCACCTCGAAGAAGGCTCGATCCTCACTGGCACCGTCAAGAACCTGACCGACTACGGCGCATTCGTCGACCTCGGCGGCATTGACGGCCTGCTGCACATCACTGACATGTCGTGGGGCCGCCTGACGCATCCGCGCGATCTGGTCAACGTGGGCGATGAGATTCAGGTCAAGGTTCTCAAGTTCGACCGCGACAAGCAGCGCGTTTCGCTCGGCTTCAAGCAACTGACGCCGGACCCGTGGCTGGACGCCGCCGAGCGGTACCCCGTCGGAGCGCATGTCCGCGGCCGCGTGCTCAGCGTGACCGACTATGGCGCATTCGTCGAACTGGAGCAGGGCATCGAAGGCCTGGTACACGTTTCGGAAATGACGTGGTCCAAGCGCATGAAGCACCCCTCGAAGCTGGTAAAGCCAGGCGACGAGGTTGAAACCGTGGTCCTCAGCGTGAACCCCACCGACCGCCGCATCTCGCTCGGAATGAAGCAGCTCCAGGAAAATCCCTGGGAGAGCCTCACCGACAAGTATCCTGCCGGCGCTACGGTGGAAGGCCGCGTCCGCAACCTGACCGACTTTGGCGCCTTCATCGAAATCGAAGACGGCATCGACGGACTGGTCCACGTCAGCAACCTGAGCTGGACCAAGCGCGTCAAGCATCCCTCTGAAGTCCTGAAGAAGGGCGAAAAGGTTCGCGCCGTGGTTCTGGGCGTCGAACCGGAAAATCGCCGCCTCTCGCTCGGCATCAAGCAGCTGGAGCCCGATGTGTGGGATACCTTCTTTGCGCAGCATCGCGTCGGCGATGTGGTGCATGGCAAGGTGCTTCGTACGGCGCAGTTCGGTGCATTCATCGAGATTGCCGAAGGCGTGGAAGGCCTCTGCCATGTCTCCGAGGCAACCGATCAGGACGGCGTCCCGGTCAAGCTGGATCAAGGCGATGAGCACGACTTCAAGATCATCAAGATGAATGCCGATGAGAAGAAGGTCGGCCTCAGCATCCGCGCCGTGGGCGAAGAAGCCAGCCGCGCTGATGTGGAAGCCTACAAGGCCCCCGTTTCCAGCTCGACCACCACCCTCGGCGATCTGGTCAACTGGAAGCGCGACCAGTAATTTGCCGCAGACTCTTCGGTTGTAACCACACCTCAGCGCCATCCTTCGGGATGGCGCTTTTTTGTCTGTCATTCTGATCCGCGGCGGCGAGGGCCTCGGCTGCCTTACAGTCCGTCGGTGAGCAACCGGTGCAGCCGGCGCATGCGCAGAGACAGCCCCACAAAGACCAGGCCGGCCACGAGAGCGAAAATCCCGATCCAGAAGGAAATCGCAATCGCACCCGCCTCCGGCGCCCATACCAGGATCAGCCCAAAAATCACCGCCAGCACGCCGCTCAGGCCGATCAGCCATTCCCGCGAGGGCAGGTCACGCAGCTGAAACGACAGCGCCACGCGCGCTATGCCGGTGAGAATCGCCCACACGGCAATAACGTAAACCAGCGCCAGAGCGGTCGCCATCGGGTAGAAAAAGGCAATCACCCCCACGGCCATGCCAATGAGTCCTTCCAGCCCATGGATCCACGGATGCACGGCTTCCGCCTGCAACGCGAGAGAAAGGTGCGTGATGCCATCCACGAACGCCCATATGCCAAACAGCAGGATCAGTAGCGCGAGTGTCAGCCCGGGCATGACCAATGCCAGCAGGCCGAACACAATGGCAAATACCCCGCGCAGCGTCCACACCCACCATCGCGCACAATAAGTGAACTGCATTTCCGTGCCCCCTCTGACAATGGAAAAACTTCCTGCAGCACTCCGGCAATTAGGATGCTATGACAACCTTCTGACGGCACCGCGTCGATTTGCGCCCTCATCCGGCAGCGCTTCCAGCAGCTCCGCCATGGTCTTCCCCAACAGCGGGTGACGCAGCGCCGGCGCAATCTCAGCCAGCGGAGCGAGCACAAACCTGCGCCGCGCCAGTTCCGGATGTGGAACCGTCAGCCCATTTGATCTGATGATCTGATCGTCAAAAAGAAGCAGATCAAGATCGAGAACCCGCGGCCCTTTCGGGATGCTCCCTGCGCGTTCGCGGCCAAAGCGGCGCTCGATTGCCAGCAACGCATCCAGCAGCGACTGCGGTTCCAGCGCCGTTTCCACGCACACCACCGCGTTTATAAACGGCGGCTGGACGGCGTAGTCCACCGGCGCGGTTTCATACAGCGACGACTGCGCCGTGACCCTCCCCACTTCTTTGAGCGCGTGCATCGCCGCCGCGACGGTCTCCTGCGGCGTTCCGAAGCTGGAGGCGAGATTGCCGCCCAGGCCGACCAATGCGCGATGCCGTGCAATCGTGGTTTCTGCTGTCATGGATCCCGTGCGCCTGACGCAATGCCATCAGCATACACAAGCAGCGTCGCCTCTCTGCTGCGTCCTACAATGAAGCCATGCGGCTGACTGCAGAGGATCACCTCTTCGCGCTCACCGGCGCAGGGATTTCCGCCGAAAGTGGGCTGGCCACCGTTCGTGGCTCGGGCGGCCTGTGGAACGGTCATCGTGTGGAAGAAGTCGCGACGCCGGAAGCATGGATGGCCAACCCCGAGTTGGTGTGGCGCTTTTATTCCATGCGCCGCCGCGACGCCATGGCTGCCGAGCCCAATGCCGCCCATTTCGCGCTGGCCGCCATCGAAGAACAACTCGGCGACCGCTTCTATCTCTGCACGCAAAACGTGGACGATCTGCACGAGCGCGCTGGCTCGCAACGCCTGCATCACATGCACGGAACGCTCTTCGCCTCGCGCTGCGTGCGCTGCAACCAGCCCTTTGCCGACCGCGCCTTTTACGAGTCGGCCGAGACCCTGCCCACCTGCTCCGAGTGCGGCCGTGCCGTGCGCCCGCACATTGTCTGGTTTGGCGAGATGCCTCTCGACATGGACGGCATCTACCAGCAGCTGGACCGTGCGACCGTGCTGCTGGTCGTCGGCACCTCCGGTTCCGTGTACCCCGCTGCGGGATTTGTGCAGACCGCCCGCCGTCGCGGCATCCACACTCTTTACGTCGGGCCGGAAAAGCCTCTCAACGCCACCTCCTTCAGCGAAATCCTGCTCGGCACGGCGGCAGAAACGCTGCCGGGACTGTTCGCCTCCGGCTGAATCTGCATCCCATGTTTGGACCCGTTCCGGGCAGATGACGCAGGTGCTCAACCCGGCTACCATAGAGGCTGTTATGGCATTCCCGATCAAAACCTGTGTGGTCTGCGGCGAGGAGTTTGAGCTGCGTCCGGACAAGCCCGGCTTTGCCAATCGCTGCCCTG
>JAJZIF010000051.1 GCA_021810735.1 Acidobacteriota bacterium | reverse complement strand
GAGATATCTTTGAGTCCGCTGCGGACGAAGGAGAGAACTTCGTTGCGGCGGGTTTCCGGCTGGATGAAGTCGGGGTGGGCTTCGTAGTGCTCGAGGAGTTTGCGCTCGAAGGCCGAGAGTTTGAAGAAGTAGTTTTCTTCGCTGACGGTTTCGGTGATGCGTCCGCAGTCGGGGCAGGGCGTTCCGGGAGGGCCTTCGACGTAGGCCTCGTCGGATACGCAGTACTGGCCGGTGTACGTGCCCTTGTAAATGTAGCCGCGGTCTTTGAGCAGCGAGAAGAGGCGCTGGACGGCCTGCTTGTGGCGCGGCTCGGTGGTGCGGATGTAGTCGTCGTAGGTGAGGCCCATGCGGTCCCAGAGCGAGCGGAATTGCGCGGAGACGCCGTCGGTGAATTCCTGCGGGGTGCAGTTGGCGAGGCGTGCAGAGCGCTCAATCTTCTGGCCGTGCTCGTCGGTGCCGGTGAGGAACCAGGTGTCAATGCCGAGGGCGCGCTTGCGGCGGGCGATGGTGTCGGCGACGAGCGTGGTGTAGGACGTGCCGATGTGCGGGCGCGCGTTGACGTAATAGATCGGCGTGGTGAGGTAGAACTTGTTGGATTCGGGCATGAAAAGCGCTTGGGAGACCGCAAGAAATCGTTAGAACTGCCATCTATCTTAAGGCATTTCAATGAGAAGCATGGGCGGTGGCGCGGGTGTTCGACAGAGAGTGACGCTTGCGGCGAAGGCGTGTGCGAGGGGTGAGGACTGGTAGAATCGGCTAGTAAATACAAGGAATTTCGAACATTTTTGGCCTGGTGATAACGACGTGTACCTGAAACAGCAGACGGTATTGAAGGAGCGGTTGAGAGCGATTCTTCGCGAGCAGTATGAGATTGAGCTTCCGGCACTGGTGGTGGAGCAGCCGCCGGAGAACAAGTTTGGCGAGTTTGCGCTGCCGCTGGCCTTTGAGCTGGCGAAGAAGCTGAGGAAGGCTCCACGGAAGATTGCCGAAGAGATTGTGGCGCGGCTTGCGGCCGAGCCGCTGGCGGGATTCGCCAGCTTTGAGGTGGCGGGCGCCGGGTACATCAATGCTCGGCTGCAGCGAGCGGAAGCGGCGCAGGCGCTGGCGAAGGAAATGAAGCTGGCTCCGGAGGAACTGGCGGCGAAGCCGCTGCATGCGCTGGTGGAGCATACGAGCATTAATCCCAACAAGGCCGCGCATGTGGGGCATTTGCGGAACGCGATCCTGGGAGATACGTTTGTACGGCTGCTCAAGGCCGCCGGGAACCGGGTCGATGTGCAGAATTACATCGACAACACGGGCGTGCAGGTAGCGGACATTGTGGTGGGGCTGATTCATCTGGAAAAGATGAGGCTGGCCGACGTGGGCGCGCTGATGGAGCGGCTGACGGTGGAGGGCGAGCGAATCGACTACTACTGCTGGGATTTGTACGCGCGGGTTTCGCAGTGGTACGAGGCGGATGAGGCGAAGAAGGCCGAGCGGAAGCAGATGCGGCTGGATACGCTGCATGCGATTGAGCATGGCGGGAACGAGACGGCGGAGATTGCCGACAAGATTGCCACGGCGGTGCTGCGGCGGCATCTGGAGACGATGCTGCGGCTGGGCATCGAGTACGACTTTTTGCCGCGCGAGAGCGAGATTCTGCATTTGCACTTCTGGAACCTGGCCTTTGAGCAGATGAAGGCGAAAGGGGTGCTGTATTTCGAGACAGAAGGCAAGAACAAGGGCTGCTGGGTAATGCAGCGGCCTGGGACCGAACGCGCGGAAGCGGAGCAGGATGGTCCGGATGAAGATGCGAAGGTGATAGTGCGTTCGAATGGGACGGTGACGTATGTGGGTAAGGACATTGCGTACCACCTGTGGAAGTTCGGGCTGCTGGGGAAGGACTTTGGGTACAGGAAGTTTTTTGAGTATCCGTCGCATAGCTGCTGGATTTCAGCCGAGGAGGGTGAGGCTGACCATCCGCACTTTGGCGATGCGCAGGCGATCTACAACGTGATTGATTCGCGGCAGGCCGATCCGCAGGCGAACGTGGTGGGAGCGCTGATGGGCATGGGATACACGGAGCAGGCGGCGCGGTATACGCATTTCTCCTACGAGATGGTGGCTCTGACGCCACGGTGCGCGATGGAACTTGGATATGCGGTTCCGGAGGAAGACCGGGGGCGCGCGTACATCGAGGTTTCCGGCCGGAAGGGATTTGGTGTGAAGGCCGATGACCTGATCGACAAGCTGGTGGCGGCGACCAAGAGCGAGGTGGACAGCCGGCATCCGGAGCTGGAGGACGCGGAGCGCGCGGAGATTGCGCAGAAGATTGCGGTGGGCGCGCTGCGGTATTTCATGCTGAAGTACACGCGGAATTCGGTGATTGCGTTTGACTTCAAGGACGCGCTGAGCTTCGAGGGCGAGACGGGACCGTATCTGCAGTACGCGGTGGTGCGGACACGGAGCATCTTCCGCAAGGCGGAGACGACGGCGGAGCAGGCGCTTACGGAACTGGCCGGCGTGGAGATCGACGGCATGCTGGACGGTGAGGAGAATGAGGCGATCTGGGCAGTGTGGCTGCGCGCCGGCAAGACGTCGCTGCTGCTGGAACAGTGCATTCAGACGGCGGAGCCGGCGTACCTGGCCAAGCACGCGTTTCAACTGGCGCAGGAGTTCAGCAACTTCTACCGGAAGCACCATATTCTGACCGAGGAGAATGCCGCGAAGAAGACGCTGCTGCTGGCGACGGCGGCGGTGACGCAGCGGGAGCTGGTGCGGTCGCTGCAGTGGCTGGGGATCGACGCTCCGGAGGTGATGTAGGTCCAAGGGCGTAGCTGAGATGGTGCCGGGAGCCTGTTCAGGCCGGTTCTTCCACATGAATCGGGCGTATTCTCGAAGCTATGGTCCGGATGACAGTGCTCGCCAGTGGGTCGAAGGGGAACAGCACAGTCATCTCCAGCAGCCGGACGCGTTTGCTGGTAGATGCGGGGCTGTCGTGCCGCGAGATTTTCAAGCGAATGCGTGCGGCGGGCGAGGAGGTTGAGACGCTCGACGCGATTGTGATTACCCACGAGCATCAGGATCATGTGCAGGGGTTGGCGGTGACGGCTCGGAAGCTGGGAATTCCGGTCTACTTTACCGAGGCGACGCACCGGGCGTGGATGCGGTGGATAACTCCGCGGAAGCGATTGACATACGCTGATTGGCTGGAACAGCAGAAAGCTGCGATGGCAGCCGGCAAAGAACCGGTGACCGCGGGCGCCGAGGCCCAGGACGCGGCTGAGGAAGACATCGCCGAGGGAAAGCCCGAAAAGGATCCGTGCGCGCTGCCGGGAGTGGAATATTTCCAGGCCGGGGCGAACTTCCAAATCGGAGATATTGCCATTACTCCCTACACGGTGCCGCATGATGCGGTGGATCCTGTGGGGTTTGTGTTTGCGGCCGAGGGCGTGAGGGTTGGGATTGCTACCGATCTTGGTTACATTCCCCCAAACGTGCATTTGCATCTAAAGGGATGCGACGTTCTGATGCTGGAGTCCAACCACGACGTGGACATGCTGCGTGACGGGCCGTATCCGTGGTCAGTGAAGCAGAGGGTAATGTCGCGGGTTGGGCACCTGTCGAACGATGCCGCGTCGGAATTTCTCGAGAAATCCTATGATGGCCAGGCATCGTTTGTAGTGCTGGCGCATCTTTCAGAAAGCAACAATATGCCGGAACTCGCGCGGGTGGCCGCCGAGCGAGCGTTGCGGGACCGGATGAGTCTGCTGGGAAACAAGCTGATGCTGGCCAACCAGCACGCCCCGCTGGAATCTATTGTTTTGTAGACAGCTGTGTTACTCTGCGATTAAGCCCCTTTTGAGCCGCGTGGAACGTGAAGTTCGACTCAGGAGCGACGCAGTGGATCGCAGGGGGAAGGTCAACGTAGATGAAAACTTGTATTGATCCGGTAGTTGGCGACATTCTTTCGAGCTGGCGCTACGACATTTCCGGGATTACTCCCGAGATGCGAACAGACTACGAGGACCATCTGGCAAGCTGCAGCGTGTGCCGGTCGAGGCAGAGGCTGCATCGCTCGATTGACGTGGCGTTGATCGGGCTGACGACGATGTCGACCATTGTCTTTGTACTGGCGCTGGCAGTGATTCACCATGTAGAGCCTCTGCGCACTTTTGCTCTGTTCATCTTTCACATCCAGCAGTACTCGGTGGTGCTGACGCTGCAGGCGGTGGCGTTTGCCGGACTATTGGTATCGATGCTTGCATGGCTGCTGGTGGCTGTGGCGACTCCGGCGCCGATGTATCTGACCGGCGTGGCGCTGAGCCAGGCGCGCGAGTTGCAGGCGAAGCTCCCCGAGGAATGGAAGAACCGTTTCCAGCGGGGCGCGCTTTAGGAAGCAGGTTTCAGAAAGAAATGGAAGGGCTGGAGATCACTCCGGCCCTTTGATTTTTGCACTGGATTTACTCCTCGCGGCCGGTCTGCATATCACCGATGAGTTCAGTGACTTTGGCGATGTGATGGCGGGAGCACCACTGTGCGAGTCCTGAGCCGATGTGCTCGACGGCACGGGGGTCAGCATAGCTGGCCGTGCCAACCTGGACAGCGGAGGCTCCGGCGAGGAGGAATTCGACGGCGTCTTCAGGAGTGCTGATGCCTCCCATGCCGATGACAGGGATTTTGACGGCCTGCGAGGCTTCCCAGACCATGCGGACTGCAATGGGCTTGACAGCTGGGCCGGAGAGGCCCCCGGTGATGTTGCTGAGGCGGGGGCGGCGGGTTTCAATGTCAATGGAGAGCGCGACGAAAGTGTTGACGAGGGAGATGGCGTCAGCGCCGGAGGATTCCGCGCTGCGGGCCATGCTGGCGATGGATGTGACGTTGGGCGAGAGTTTGACGATGAGCGGGCGGCGCGAGTAATGGCGGGCATGAGCGACGAGGTCCGAAAGTGCGGCCTTGTCGACCCCGAAGGCGATGCCGCCGGCATGGGTGTTGGGGCAGGAGACATTGAGCTCGTAGGCGGCGATGCCTTCGGCCTCGTTGAGGCGGCGGATGACCGCGATGTAGTCCTGTAACTGAAAGCCGAAGACGTTGACGATGACTGGGCACTGGTAGCGGGCCAGAGCGGGTAGCTTCTGGGTGATGAAGGCGTCGACACCGATGTTCTGGAGGCCGATGGCATTGATCATGCCGGCGGCTGTTTCGATGAGCCGCGGAGCAGGATTGCCGGGGAGGGGATCGCGGGAGATGCCTTTCGTGACGAATCCGCCGATGCGGTCCAAGTCGACGACGTCTTCAAATTCGATGCCATAGGCGAAGGTTCCGCTGGCAGCGAGGACAGGGTTGGGGAACTCGATACCGGCGATTTTGACGCGCATATCGACGCCGTGCTGGAAGCCGTGGGGCGTGCTCATGCGGTTCTCCAGAAACAGGCGTCAAGACGTGCGCAAGAGGCGGACGGAAGTGAGGTTGCAGTGAAAAGCATTGCTAATTGAGTGTAAATCGGGTCATGAAATTACCGTTGGATGAGTTATGTCAAAGATTTTCAAGGAGATCAGGGAACTTATGAGGGTAAAAAGCGCATCTAAGACATGTAAATGGAAAAGAATAGACGCTGCATGAGACTCCCCGTCCGCTGGGAGGAGGCAGGAGTTCGGGAGAAATTCTGGCAGGATCTGAGGACCGCAAAGCGATGGCTTCTGCTGTTGGATTACGACGGAACGTTGGCGCCGTTCCACGTGGACCGGATGAAGGCGGTGCCCTACGCCGGGGTCGTCGAGCGGTTGGAGCCGGTTGTGACGCTGCCGAATGGCAGAGTGGTGGTGATCAGCGGTAGACAGATTGAAGACCTGAAGCAGTTGCTGCCATTGCGGCAGTCGATAGAGATGTGGGGATCGCACGGACGGGAGCATCTGCTGCATGACGGGCAGTACCGGGTGGCGGATTTAACGTCGGACGAGCGACGTGTAGTGGATGCAGTGACGAGCGAGATGATCGAGCGGGGATTCAGCGGTCAAGTGGAGCTGAAACCGACAGCGGTTGCGGTGCATTGGCGGGGATTGCCGGACAATGAGCAGATTATGCTGCGGGAAACCGCGGAGAAGCTGTTCGCCGGGGCGAAGCCGCCTGAGACACTGGAAATGATGCCATTTGAGTCCGGAGTGGAGGTGCGGTCGCGCTCCCGGACCAAGGGGCAGGTAGTGGCAGACATTCTCGCCGAAGAGCCGAAGGATATCCCGGCGGTATTTCTGGGCGATGACTGGACAGATGAAGACGGATTTGCGGAGATTTGCGGACGCGGGGTGGGCATTCTTGTTCGTCCGGAGGTACGCGAGTCCTGCGCAGACTACCACCTGACGCCGCCGGAGGAGTTGCTTGGGTTCCTTGACCGGTGGCTCGAAAACGCGAAAGTGAGCGTGTGATGAGTGACTGCCAGGTAATGGTTGTTTCCAACCGTCTTCCGCTCTCGACGACGGTGGAATTTGGAACGCTGAAAGTGAAGAGGAGCAGCGGCGGACTAGTGACCGCGCTCGAGCCGATCCTGAAGGACCATGGAGGGATATGGATCGGGAACGGGGGAACACAGGAAGACAAGAAAATGGTGCGGGCACTCGAAGAAGAGGCTCGGAGCAACGGATTCGAATGCGTGCCGGTATTTGTGACCGAAGAGGAGGACCGCAACTTTTACGAGGGGTTTTCGAACCAGGTTTTGTGGCCGTTATTTCACGACTTTATCGGTGAGTGCCGCTTCGAGCCGCAGTACTGGGAATACTACCGCCGAGTGAATGGGAAGTTCGCGGAGGTGGTGATGCGGGTCTACAACGGCAAGCAGGTATTGTGGGTGCATGACTACCAGTTGATGCACGTGGCAGGGAGCCTGCGGGAGCGGGGCTGCGACGGGCGGATCGCGTTCTTTCTGCACACGCCGTTTCCTTCGTATGACGTGTTTGCCAAACTGCCGTGGCGGCGGGATTTGCTGCTGGCGCTGTTGCAGTATGATCTGATCGGCCTGCAGACGGAGCGCGACGTTCGGAACCTGGTGAGTTGCCTGCGGCGGCTGGTGCCGGAGGCGCCGATGACGACCGAGCACGGAGTGCATCATGTTGCCTGGCATGGGCGCAAGGCGGTGATTCAGGACTTTCCGATCTCGATCGATTTCGAGGAGTTTGCGCAGGCGGCGAGCAACCTGGCGGTGGAAGAGCGGATGCGTACAATTCTGGCGCGGATGGGGATGGGGCAGGTGATCTTCGGTGTAGACCGGCAGGACTACACAAAGGGCATTCCGCACCGGCTACGTGCATATGGAGAACTGCTGCGGAGAAATCCGGGCATGATCGGCAAGGTGAAGCTGGTGCAGATCGTGGTGCCGAGCCGGCAGAATATTCCGGGTTATGAGGCGCTGAAGTCGCGCATTGAGCACCTGGTGGCGAGCATCAACGGGGAGTTCACGCAGCCGGGATGGGTGCCGATTCACTACATTCACAGAGCGATTCCGCGCGAGGAACTGCTGGCGCTGTACCGGGCGGCGCATGTTGCGCTGGTGACGCCGCTCAAGGATGGGATGAACCTGGTGGCGAAGGAATTCTGCGCATCTAGGATTGATGACCGGGGCGTGCTGATCTTGAGCGAATTTGCGGGTGCGGCGGCGGAGATGTACCGCGGTGCGCTGCTGGTGAATCCGTTTGACCTGGAGGGTGTGGCTGATGCGTTGGACCAGGCACTACAGATGCCCGTTCCTCAGCAGCAGGAGCGGATGCGCAAGCTGCGGAGGTTCCTGAAGCACGCAAACGTGCATCGATGGGTGCAGGATTTTATGGGCGAAATTGAACCGGCAATGGCGGCGCGGGCGCACCGATGAAAATGGCAAGAGGAAAAAGGCTGCCGAGCGGGCAGCCTTTTCTTCTGGGTGGGGCGAGATGAAGAGAGCTAGGCAGATTGCGAAAAAGAAGCGATGGCCGAAGCTTCGTCGTCCTTGATGTCGAAGACAGTGTAAAGTTTGGTGATCTGCAACACGTCGTGAACGCGTTTGGTCAGATTGAGCAGCTTGAGGTCGCCGCCCTGGTGATGAACGGCGGTGAGCGCGCTGGCCATTTCGCCGATGCCCGAGCTGTCGATGTAGGTCACATCGCCCAGGTTAAGGAGAATCTTCTTCTGGCCTTTTGCCAGGAGGTCGCGAACCGCATCACGGAGCTGCACGCTGCCCTCACCAAGAAGAATTCGGCCGCTAAGGTCGAGAATTGTCACACCGTCTACCTGACGGGTAGTCACTTTCATGCTCATAGAGAATTTCCTCCTTGAAGACTCGGTTTTGAGGTCCCCAAATGTTTAATAAGTGTGAGCTCCGTTCCCGGATGCAATTGCCTGAAGTGTACTTCATCCATGAACGATCGAATGAGAAAGATGCCGCGTCCGGATCCGCGGAGCAGATTTTCCGGGGCGAGGGGATCGGGCAGCATGGCGGGGTCCAGCCCGATGCCCTGATCGGTGATTCGGATGATGAGATCCGAGCCGGTGTTTTCAAAAGTTGCTGTGATGCGTTTACCCGGGTCATAGGCGTTGCCATGCAGGACCGCATTCACGGCAGCTTCTCGCACGGCCATGCTAATGCGAAAAGTCTCATCCTCATCGATGCCCGCCTTGCGGGCCATCTGTTCGGCGGTTTGTTCGACTTTATCGACGCTGTCGAGCGAGGATTCCAGCGTGTATGTAACGCGGGTTTCTTCTTGTCCCCTCAAGTAGCTCTACCTCGCTTTTTACACGGCCTAAGTCTTTGACGGAAGTTTGCTTGCTGGGAAGCCGGATGTCAAGCAAGAGGAGAATGGGGAACTTCCGCGGCTCGCAAAACCGGGGCCGGATTCAGTGGCAGCAGGAGCGGGCAGCACGAGCAATCCTTCGCAAGCAGCACCATACGAGCCGTCGTCGCCGAGGCGAGCCCGATCAAGGCAGGGGGCGATTCTGAGGAGCTTTGGTTCCCCCTGGATTGCACATGGCCAAAAGTGGTTATCCATTCGAGCGGATTCTGATAGAGGGTGGGATGAGAGCCTGTTAGACTCTTGCCGATGGCCGACGTTCACGCGCGATTCACGCTGACCATGCTGCTTGGCACCCCGGTGACGGATGCGACGGGAAAGCTGCGCGGCAAGGTGAAAGACGTGGCGGTGGCAACCGGCGCCGATGCAGGAAGGGTGGCGGGGCTGGTGGTGAAGAATCGGGACGGGCTGCAGGTGGTGACGTTAGCCGACTTACGGCGGACACCGAGCGGGGCGCTGGAGCTGCGTACGGGAGCGCAACTGCGGCCACTGACCGAGGAAGAGAGCTTTCTGCTGCTGCGGCAGGATCTGCTGGACCGGCAGATTATCGACGTACACGGGCGCAAGGTGGTGCGCGTGAACGACGTGGATCTGGAGTGGTCGAATCAGGAACGGGGTACGACGGGGTATCAGGAACACCTGCGGGTGACCGGAGTGGCGGTGGGGTTGCGCGGCGCGCTTCGGAGGCTGCTGCTGGGCCTGATGCCGCAGTCGACGATCGATGCTCTTGCGCGGAAGGTGCCGCAGCGGAGCATTCCATGGGAGTTTGTCGACATCGTGGAGGTGGACCCGGCGCGGCGGGTGAAGCTGAAGATCGAGCACGAGCGCCTGGCGCGGCTGCATCCATCGGATATCGCCGATATTCTCGAGGATCTTGCTCCGGCTGAACGCGAGGCCCTGCTGACAAGTCTGGACGAAGAGCTGGCGGCGGATGCACTGGAAGAAGTGGATCCGAAGCTGCAGAAGGTGCTACTGCAAGCGCTGGATTCGGAGACGGCGGCCGGGATCGTGGAGGAGATGGATCCTTCAGCGGCGGCCGATCTGCTGGCGGATTTGAGCGAGGAGCACTCGGAAGCGATTCTGGGCGAAATGGATCCGGAAGAGCGGCAGGAAGTGGAAGAGCTGCTGGAGTTCCGGGAGGATTCGGCGGCCGGTCGCATGACGACCGAGTATGTCGCAGTGCCGCAGGATGCTGCGGTGGCTGACTGCATTACGGCACTGCGGGAATTTGAGGGGGATCCGGAGACGATCACCGAGATCTATCTGCTGGGTCCGCACGATGTGCTGATGGGCGTGGTGCCGCTGGCGCGGCTGGTGCTGGCCCAGGAAGAGACGCGGGCGCAGGTGCTGACTGAGCCGCGGATGATCACCTGCGAGCTGGACGCACATCAGAACGACGTGGCCGAGCTATTCGACAAGTACAATCTGAGAGCGCTGCCGGTGGTGGACAAGCAGCGGCGGCTTGCGGGCGTGATTGAGGCCGATCACGTAATTGCGTTTCTGCGCGAAAGCCGCTGACAGCGCGTGATATGTTCGCTGTGGGAGCAGGAGGCTGAGAATGGCGCCTTCCGGCTCTCCGTATTCCAACTGACAAGCGAGCCTGATACGAGTCGATGCTGAAGCGCTGGAGAACCCGGATTCTGCTGTTCCTTGCTGTGCTGGGACCGGGCTTTATCACGGCCAATATCGACAACGATCCGAACGGGATTTTTGTGTACTCGCAGGCGGGTGCTCAGTTTGGGTACGCGCTGCTGTGGACGATTTTGCCGGTGACGCTGGCGCTGATCGTGATCCAGGAAATGTGCGCCCGGATGGGTGTTGTGACGGGCAAAGGGCTGAGCGACCTGATCCGGGAAGAATTCGGGCTGCGGATCACTTTCATCATGATGCTGCTGCTGGTGGTGGTGAATTTCGGCAACGTAATTGGGGAGTTTGCCGGGCTTGCGGGCAGCCTGGAGCTATTTCACCTTACGAAGTATGTGTCTGTACCGCTTTGCGCGGCGCTAGTTTGGCTGCTGGCGGTGAAGGGCGATTACAAGAACGTGGAGAAGATCCTGCTCACTGGATCACTGTTTTACATCGCTTACGTGGCGACGGGGATTCTGGCGGCGCCGCACTGGCATTTGTCGCTGATGAAGACGGTGACGCTACCGCATGCGGCGGAGTGGCGGCAGGCGGGTTACCTCTTCATGGTGATCAGCATCATCGGCACGACGATCGCGCCGTGGATGCAGTTTTACCTGCAGTCGTCGGTGGTGGAGAAGGGAATCCGGGTGCAGGACTACGCGGCGTCGCGAGCCGACGTGGTGGTGGGGTCGTTTTTCACCGATATTGTGGCGTGGTTCATTATCGTGGCCTGCGCGGCGACATTGTGGGTGCATGGGATGGGCGCGATCAAGATTCCGTCTGACGCGGCGGTGGCGATGCGGCCGCTGGCGGGCAACTACGCGTTTCTGCTGTTTGCCTTCGGATTGTTTAACGCGGCGTTTTTCGCGGCGTCGGTGCTGCCGCTTTCGACGGCTTACACGGTGTGCGAGGGGCTGGGGTTCGAGTCCGGCGTGGACAAGCGCTTTAAGGAAGCGCCGGTTTTCTACTGGCTCTACACGCTGCTGATTGTGGGCGGGGCGGCGGTGGTGCTGATTCCGAATTTTCCGATTGTCGAGTTTTCGATCTTCTCGCAGGCGCTGAACGGGATTCTGCTGCCGGTGGTGGTGATCTTCATGCTGCTTCTGATCAACCGGCGGGATTTGATGGGCGAGTATACGAATTCAAAGTGGTTCAATGCGGTGGCCTGGGTGACGGCGGTGGTGGTGACGGTGCTGTCCGTGATCCTGATGGTGCAGACGGTGCGGCAGGGGATTTGAAGAGTGGATGGCGCCAGCCGCGCGGGGGTGCTGGCCGCTTCGGCGCAAAGACCGAGCTTTCCCGAATTTTCAAGGCGTTACGGGCAAATTTTTCGAGGCGAGAGAACAAAAAGACTTTGACGCCCCCCATCCATTTTGTGGGGAAGTGATTGATTCTATGAGAGCGACTAGTGATCTCACCGTGATTGTTCGCCTTGCCTGCGGTGCGGAGGTCGTCGCTGGAGTGCCTGGGGTGCGTTTCAGAAATAGTTTTCGAGGCCCCTATGGTTTTTGCGGGGAAGTGGTTGATTTGATTGGGTAGTGTACCCGTTATGGATCGGTTAACCCCGGGTGTTTTTGCGGGGAAGTAGTTGATTCTATGGATTGGTCGGGTATTTCGGGGTGCGGTTTTGTTGTGCGGTGCCCTGGGGGCGGCGCGTGGCATGAGAAAAAAGCGACTGCATGGCAGCCGCTTTTTTGATGTCCCTGATTCAAGGATAGCAGTTTTGGGGGTAATTCCCGGCAGGTTTGCGGTGTGGGTCATGCCGGGGGGAGTGGGGCTGGTTAGGGGGTGAGGATCGGCTGGCGGGGCGGAGGTCAGTTGCCTGAAATCCCTTGATGCTTGGGCGCGGTTTGTTTGGGGAGCTGGCTGGTGCGTTTGTACGCGGCTTTGCTGTTCTGCTTTTGAGGATGTGTTATTGTTCTCGATCGGCTTGCGTGGGCCGCAGTGGAGCTGCGATCCGACGACGAACGGTTTTGAGGGCAGCGGGCAAGAGAGCGACTACATCACCAACCAGTCTGGGGAGGTGGTGACGAAAACCACGATGGACGAAGGCGTGATGACGTGGGATTACACCAACGTGTATGCCGATGGGCAGTTGTTTGCGACGTATGATGCGCAGGGGTTGCACTTCCAGTTGAATGACTGGCTGGGGACGCGTCGCGTGACGACCGATTACGCAGGAGTGGTGGAGGAGACCTGCGCGAGCCTCCCCTATGGCAGCGGGTTGAGCTGTTCCGGATCAGAGTATGCGCCGAACGAACAGCACTTTACGGGCAAGACGCATGATGCGGAGTCGGGGCTGGACTACTTCGGGGCCAGATACTACTCCGAAAACGATGCCAGGTTCCTGAGCCCGGACTGGTCCGCCAAGGTCGAGCCTGTGCCCTACGCCAAGATGGACGATCCGCAGAGTCTGAATCTCTATGGCTACATGCTCGACAGTCCGCTCGATGGCGTCGATCAGGATGGGCATTCGACGCTGGTATTTGATGGGAAGACCCACACCATTACGCTCTACAGCAAGAGCGGCGCGAAACTCGGCACCTATCCCGCCTATAACAATGTGGACAGCCATGCCAGCATCGGCAAGCTCGTCAACGGGACCTATCCCATGCTGGACACCACCAGCCCGCATTTGCATCCGGGGCCTGAGGGAAAAGAGAACGGTGCAATTGGTCCTGGCGGGATATACAGGATGAAGAGATTCAAAGGTGCAGATGGGAAGCCGCATTCCGGAGTGGGAGTGCATGCCGGAAGAGCAACAAAACCGGACTTGGCGGGTCGCTCCG
>JAJZIF010000050.1 GCA_021810735.1 Acidobacteriota bacterium | reverse complement strand
GGGGTACGCTACTACCAGACCGGCGGCCAGTCCCTCTACGTGAACCGTCCTGCCGGGGTCGAGGGCTGGTTGCCGATTGCAGGGATGATGAACTTCAAATACCTGCTGGTCGCGCGAAGGCTGCCGCAGATCCATCCGGCGGCCATGTTTCTATTCGCCGTATTCCTGCTGTCCAGTCTTCTGCTGAAGAAGGCGTTCTGCTCCTGGCTATGTCCGATCGGCACCCTGTCGGAAATGTTATGGAAAGCGGGCCGAAAGATTCTGGGCAGAAATCTCAAATTGCCCTTGTGGCTGGACATTCCATTGCGCAGCCTGAAGTATATTCTGCTGGCATTCTTCGCCGTTGTCATCGGGACCATGTCGGCCGCGGCGCTGGCCGACTTTCTGCATTCGCCCTACGGTTTGATTGCGGACGTCAAAATGCTCGATTTCTTTCGCGACCTGGGAGAGACCGGGGTCATCGTGGTCGGCGTGTTGATTTTGCTTTCGATCCTGGTGCGGAATTTCTGGTGCCGTTATCTTTGCCCGTACGGCGCATTGATGGGACTGGTTTCGCTGTTGAGCCCGGCAAAGATTCGCCGCGATGCGGCTGCGTGTATCGATTGCGGAAAATGCGCTCGCGTCTGCCCTGCAAACCTGCCGGTGGATCGGCTGGTACAGGTCCGCTCAGTCGAATGCGCGGCCTGCATGGAATGTATTGCCGCGTGCCCGGCGCAGAATGCCTTGCAGTTTTCTTTGCCGCCGCGCAACTCGGTTGAGGCGAAGGACCGCTGGCGCAATCTTGTTCTGACTCCGGTAACAGTGGCCATTATGCTGGCTTGCCTGTTCTTCGGATTCGTTGGCTATGCCAAGGCCACCGGGCATTGGAACACGAACCTGCCGCGCTCCGTCTATCTGGAACTGGTGCCACATGCAAATGAGGTCTCACATCCGGGAATGTAAGGGAAGGTTCGGTCGTCCCGCAAACCAGGACGAGCGCGGGCGCAGATCAAATTCCTTCGCCCATGTTTACGTAATCGGACCTTGAGTACAGCTGGCTTCGATAGGTGGCGCGTTCTTCTTCCTCCACCGCAAGCGCGCTCTGCGGCTCCTCCTGCAAGGCGACCTGTTGCAATTCGCCATCCAGCCGTTCGACACGCGACTTCAACCGCTTCACCTCATCGCACAGAGCAATGATGACATCGGAAAGCGGATCGCTCACATCACGCGGATCGGTAATGAGCACGCGCTTGCCGCCCTGATACACGATGTGCGCCGGAACCCCGACGACGGTCGAGTCCGGAGGCACATCGCGCAGAACCACGGATCCGGCGCCAACGCGCGAATGTTCTCCGATGGTGATGTTGCCGAGGATGTTCGCATTGTTGCCGACAAAGACGCCGTCGCACAGGGTGGGGTGGCGTTTGCCCTCGCCTTTTCCCGTACCCCCAAGAGTAACGCCCTGATAGAGCGTCACGTCGTTCCCTATGATTGCGGTCTGCCCAATGACCACTCCCATTCCGTGGTCGATGAACAACCGCCGCCCGATGCGCGCCGCCGGATGGATTTCAATACCGGTCCAAAAACGCGTGATCTGCGACAGAACGCGTGCCAGCAGTTTGAACTTTTTGCACCAAAGCCAATGGTGAATGCGATGGACCCACACCGCGTGCAGGCCTGGATAGCAAAGCAGTACCATCGCTTTCGAGGTGGCTGCGGGGTCGCGTTCGAACACGCATCGTATGTCTTCGCGAATCAGTCGAACCAGGTTCATACTGTCACGGCGGACGTCTTCGTCTCCAGCGCCTCTTTTCGGAATTCGTCGAACAAGACCGTGGAGAGATATCTCTCGCCAGCGCTGGGGATGATGACGACGATCAACTTGCCGGCGTGCTTCGGATTGCGCGCCAGTTGCAGCGCTGCATGGACTGCCGCTCCGGAAGAGATACCGACCAGCAGGCCTTCCTCTTTCGGCAGCCGCCGCGCCATGGCGATGGCGTCGTCGTTCGTCACCGTGATGATCTCGTCAATCAACTCCGTCTTTAGGATCTTGGGCACAAAGCCGGCGCCGAGGCCCTGAATTTTGTGTGGCCCCGGCTTGCCGCCGGAGAGTACGGCGCTATCCGCGGGTTCCACTGCAACCGACCAAAAGCCGGGTTTTCTGGCCTTGATGTACTCGCTCACTCCGGTCAGTGTTCCGCCGGTGCCAATGCCCGACACCAGAATGTCTGCCTGGCCATCGGTATCGTTCCAGATTTCAGGCCCTGTCGTGTCGAAGTGGACCTTCGGGTTGGCGGGATTGTTGAACTGCTGCAGCATGTAACTGTTGGGCGTCTCGCGCAGCAGTTCTTCCGCCTTGGCGATCGATCCCTTCACGCCGTTCGGCCCAGGCGTCAGCACAATTTTGGCGCCAAAGGCCAGCAGAAGAATTCTGCGTTCGAGGCTCATCGTTTCCGGCATCGTGAGAACAATGCTGTAGCCCTTTACCGCCGCCACGAATGCCAGCGCAATGCCGGTGTTGCCGCTGGTCGGCTCAATCAGCACCGTCTTGCCCGGCGCGATCTTGCCTTCGCGTTCCGCCGCTTCAATCATCGCCAGCCCGATGCGGTCTTTGACGCTGCTCAACGGGTTGGAGCTTTCCAGCTTGGCCACCACCCTGGCCTGGCACCCTTCCGTCACGCGGTTCAACTGCACCAGCGGTGTCCGCCCAATCAGTTCCGTCACGTTTGCTGCAATGTTCATGGTCTACCCCCGAAACTCCATACCGAAAGCATACCCCGTTTGCATTCTTTCTGGAGCACTGAATGGAAGTTCAAGCAGCGCCTCGTGTGGGCAATGGAGAATGAATTTCAGGGCGAAGATGGGCGGGTGGATGCAACAGCGTTGCCGCGATGTTGACGGCGAACAGCACGACTGCGGTCAACTCCACGATTGCGGAGTACGGCAGCAATTTCCATGCAAAATTCCAATAGCTCTCATACGCAAGCGGTTCCAGTGTGACGCGCAACAAGCAGCCGACATGCAACAGCAGCAGCGACCAGAACATCAGTCGCGTACTCCAAAGAATCCGCATGCCACAGAAAGCAGGCAGAACTCGCTGGCCGATGGCGAAGACCATGCCCGCAACAAACCCCACCGTCAGCGCATGGCGGCTGGCTCCCCAAATGCCGCCGGCATGGTCGTAGCGCACCGCGAGCGCATCCAGCACGCATGACACTACAAGCCAGACATACGCGACGCGGATGAACAGCGGAAATGTCCTGTGGACATGCAGCAGTTTTGCTGGCTGGACGGCTGGCTCCCACACGTGCAGCGCATCGATCGCCAATAAAGCTGCCAACAGAAATAGGACGGCAGCTATGGGCAGCCATTGCAGAAAGACGGCAACTACGCCTGCCACACTTAGCCCATACGCCACCAGCAGACGAATGCCGTCAGGCTTCCTGAATCCGGCAAATACCGGCAGCCAGCGCGCATTGAAACCCCAAATCGTAGGTACCAAAACGCCCCAGACCGCCAGTACCACAAGCTGCTGATCGAAAACATGCGGCAGCGCGGGCGATGTTCCATAGAGAGCCAGCCGGACCAATGCGGCACAATTTACCGCAACCGCAACCAGAAACGCA
Organism: Acidobacteriota bacterium; assembly: GCA_021810735.1. Next base: position 9,735 of record JAJZIF010000050.1, on the reverse strand, counting down.
ATGGTTGCCGCGATCACGACTACCATCCAGGCTTCCGTGCGATGCGCCGGGTCTGCGGGCCGATGACGCCGAACGGCGCGATAGAACAGCAGGCAGGCGATCAGTTGCAGCACTCCGGAAAGTGGCAGCAAAATTCTCCATTGCCAACCTGTAACACCGCCGATCCAGCGCATCGCAATCCCCAGTGTCCACATAACCCACGAAGTCCACGCCGCGCGTACCGGAAAGCTCAGCGTGCTCTGCATTTTGGTCAGCGAATAAAATCCAATTCCCAGAATGAAGGAGCCAACCCAACCGAAGATTTGTGCCTGGCCATGCGCCTGCAACCATGCTTGAGACAGGCTGCCGAGCGTGCGCTGCTGAGAGATGCCAATCAGGTTCCACACTCCCAGAAATGTCCCCGGCAGCAGCATGAACAGCATCCCGCTAGCGATGAAGGCGGTCACCAGCCGCTGGCTGTGCCGCTCCATTGCCACCCGCTGCGCATTCACCGGTTGCTCCAGCGATGCAAGCGGCGCACTCACGCCGTCCCCTTCGCTTGCGCAAGAGCGCGCGGGAACAGGATGTTGTTCTCCAGATGAATGTGCTGGTGCAGGTCCTGCTCCAGGTCTTCCAGTGCGCGATAGAGAGCGCGCCACGTGGGGCAGGCTGCGGTCGGCGGCGTGTAATTGCCGGTCAGGCCGCGCAGTTCGCGCAACTCCTCGCCCGCCTGGTCGTGGTCCGCCATCATGCGCGTGATGGGCTGCTCCACGCTGCCAAACATGGGCGGCAAAGCCGCTTGCCGGTTGCCTTCCAGCTTCCCTATATAAGGAAACAGGATGGTTTCTTCGCAAACAAAGTGGTGTGCCAGCTCGGCGCTGACCACGGCGAAGACCTTGCTGATCTGGAAGACTTCGGGATGGTGTTCCCCGTGACGGGCCTCCACTTTCGCCATCAGACCGCCGATTAGCTGGATCTGGTTGCGCGTAAATGCGTGATGCTTGCCGACAATGTAGTCGGCCAGCTCCTTCAATGGTGCCTTCTGCCACTGCACGTCGGGAGTGTTTGTTTGCCGCTGCTGGTGTTCCAGTTCCTCCAGCACGGGCGCAAGGTTGACATCGCGCTTGGTGCAGGCTTCCGCCAGCGTATGTTTCCCTCCGCAGCAAAAATCGATGCCGAGACGCTCCAGAACCGGGATCGTGGTTGGATATTCGACTGCAATGTCGCGAACTTGTGTTTCCGATGTGATGACCATGATGTAAATCTCCTAACTGCGACTGTAGTGATCGCTAGCACCCAACTCAGTGACTTAAATCACCGGCTGGCATGATCGTTCGACCGACGGGACTATTGCCAGTGATTGCCAATCTCGACACCCATGCGGCAAGATGGCGCTATGTCTCTCGATCGCCGCATGGAAGTTCTGGCCAAGTCCGCCTGGTTTCAAAACCTTCCCGTCGGCGCTCTGGCGGAACTGGCGGTCCAAGGCCGCGAACGCAAACTGCAACGGGGTCAGATTTTATTTACCGCCAACCAGCCGGCGGAAGGAATGTATGTTGTGCTTTCGGGCTCTGTGCGCGCCTTCCGTGAAAACGTCGATGGCCGCGAGCAGACCATCCATGTGGAGGGCGTAGGCGGCATGTTGGCCGAGGTACCCGTGTTCGATGGCGGTCCGTATCCTTCCACCACCATGGCGGAAGAAGATTCGGAATTGCTGTTTCTGGCGAAAGACGATGTCCGGCGGTTTCTACTGCAACATCCCGAGGCGGCACTGACGGCACTGGCAATCCTGGCCAGGAAGTTGCGCACAGTCGCTTCCCTGGCCGAACAACTTGCACTGAAGGATGTGACCCAGCGGCTGGCGACGCTGCTGCTTGAGGAGGCCCGGCGGAAAAATCCCAAGCTGCAGGATGGCGTCTCGTTTTCTCTGCCACTGTCACACACGCAACTGGCGTCGCGGCTCGGTTCGGTACGGGAGGTGGTCACGCGCAGTCTGCAAAAACTGGTGCAACAGGAGATTGTGGCCATTCATGGCCATCGCATCGTCATTCTGGATCTGCAGGCGCTCCACGCACAGACCGATCCGCATCCCAAGCCCGTGCCAACCAACACCGCCCGGCGCTAGCTTCCGAACACTCCACACAGTCCACCGGCCAGTTCGCCGCTGCAAAGCGCGCGCCGTTGGCAGGAATTGCCCTCTGGAGGTGTTGTGATGTACGTCACGGAGGAATGCGCGCAGGAATGAGATCGTATACCAGAGTGTCTGCATTCGGAGGTTTGGTATGCCCTATCTCGACCAGAAACATATAGAGGCCATTTCCCCTGAAACATTTCGCGCGCGGTCACCCTATCCCTGGGTCAGCATTCCAGCGGCGCTATCGCAGGAGGGCTTCGACAGCCTTAGAAACGCCATGCCGGAAGTGGAGCTGTTCGACCGCAAGGTAGGGGTCAAACGAGGCCATGGACAGGCCCCGCACGACCGGTACATCCTGCACTACAGGCCGGGAATGGAGTTGCCGGGACACTGGAAGGAGTTCGTCGCCGAGCTAAATAGCGATGTCTACCTGTCCTTCCTTCGCCGGATGCTGGGGCCGCAAAAATTCATCCTGACGCTGGAGTGGTACTACGCCTGGCAGGGCTGTTCCGTCTCGCCCCACTGCGATGCTCGGCGCAAGCTGGCCACGCACATTTTTTATTTCAACACGGAAGAAAATTGGGACACGACCTGGGGAGGCCAAATTCTGATGCTGGATGATGAAGGCCGGTGCAAGCCGCATTCCGCCCCAAGTTTCGACGAACTGAAGGTTGCCGCGGCACTGGTTCCACGCGGCAATGAGAGTCTGTTTTTTCAGCGGACGGACCACTCGTGGCACGGCGTGCGTCCACTCCAGTGCCCACCCGACAGCTTGCGAAAACTCTTTATCGTCACTGTCAACGTGCCCACATTCCAGGTATGGTGGCGGCGAGTGCGAGGCAAAGACCCGGATGGCTATCGCATCCACGCCGCATAAGCAGCAAAGCAGCGGGGATCGTCCACTTGCTGCGTTCGATACAAGAAATTTCCACGTCGGCTCCCTCGCCGACGAGCAGCTTCAAAATCCGAATCGAGAAGGTGGTACTGCATGTCTTCAACAGAAACGATCGTCGCGCCGGAACAAACCCATACTCCGGTGTCCAAAAAGGCCATCACGGAACCGCGGGTGCTGAACGAGGCCTATGAATACGCAAAGCCATCGTCCTTCTCGCGCGGTCTGCGGCTGGACATTAAAGGGGTCACGATCCTGATGATCTCCGGCACTGCCAGCATTGATGAACATGGCAAAACAGTCCATGTCGGGGATTTCCGCGCCCAGACCCAGAGGACGCTGCACAACATTACCGGCCTGCTGGCCGCCGAAGGCGCCACCTGGAAGGACGTGGTGCGGACGAGCTGCTATCTGCGCGACATTGAGCGCGACTACGATGCATTCAATGAGGTCCGCACGCGGTTCTTCCGTGAACGCGGGCTCGATCCGCTGCCGGCATCGACGGGGATTCAGGCAATTTTGTGCCGCCCCGACCTGCTGATCGAAATCGAGGCAATGGCCATGTTCGAGACTGACCGTGGAACCGAGTAATCCGTTCCAGCTGGAAGCGATCCATCTTGGCTTTGAAGTTGACGAAAGACAGCGATGCTCAAGAGCCGATCGTTGAAAAGTATTCTTTGACACCGCGGATTCCAGTTCTCAGGCGGAAAAGCGCTCCAGCGTATTGATCGTCCTTCCCTCTCTCATCTCCTGCGGCGGTAGTTATATAGATATCGGAATACATATCTCCGCCGAAGGTCAAACTGGATACCTTCTTGGCGGGTATGGAAATTCGCCGGTCTTCCTTGCCGTCGGGAGTATAGCGAATCAAGCAGCTGCCATCCCACATGGCCGACCAAAGGAAACCTTCCGCATCGATGGTTGCCCCGTCGGGAAAACCTTCTGCTTCAGAAACCTTCGCGAAGAGTTGTTTATTCGCTAACGACCCTGTCTCTTTGTCGTAGTCAAAAATATAGATCTCATGTGCGTAGGAGTCGGTGTAATACATCCGACGCTGATCGTGGGTGAACGCCATTCCATTCGAGCAGCCAATTCCTTCCAGCATCACCGTCAGAGTGCCATCACGATCGAGGCGATACAGCCTTCCCTTATGGCTCGGTGAGGACATGGTGCCGCAAAACACTCGACCGACAGGATCGGCGATTACGTCATTAAAGCGCGAATCTGCTTCTTCCGGGATGGACTCAATGATTGTGGTCAGGATGCCATTTTGCCAACGGGCAATTGCGCCGCGGGCCATAAATAGTAACAGGGCGCCATCGCTCTGAATGGTGAAGCCCCCGACCGGCTCACCTTCGAAACACATCTCATGCACGTTGGCAGCGGGGTCGTAACGGAAAATACGTCCGTTCGGAATGTCGCACCAATACAGGCGCTTCTCCATTGGGTGCCACAGTGGGTTTTCTCCAGTATGGCAAGCATAATCTGCGATAAGCTGCGGGGTTCCCTCGATAGTGTGAGATGTATAATCGCTCATCCTGCAATACTCCTACCTAACCATGATGGAATTACTCAATTTCTGATAGCTACTGACGATCAAGTCCGCCAATTCACCGTCGCTCTCGATTTTACACACGTCGTTGAGGGCGGCTCGGATGCCCTTTTCACGAACGATTCGTTGAAGAGACGCGCTGGAGGGGTCTTGGGGGGAGTTGTAGAGAAAGGCGGCGGCGATCCCACGGCTGAGTGCGACCGGCTTAACACCGTATTCGAGGGCCAGACATGCAGGACCAATTAGCCGGTCATTCCGGGATAACTTGCGAAGCGGATCGCGCGCATTCCGTTCAATTGGATCGACAATTTCTCGCTTTTGATACTTGGCGATGGCGGACTCCGCGAATTGTCTTTGCTCCTCGTGGTCGAATCCATAGCGTTCGCAGAGGGCGCCGTTCGCTTCCCGATATGCGCTGCGCGCCAGTTCTACGATTTCCGGGTCATTGGCCGCGTCGCTTAATAGCAAATACCCTTTCAGATGTCCTGTATAAGCGATGACGGCATTGATGCAGTTATAAGTAAACAATTTTCGGATAAGACCGCCCTGAAAGTTTTCCTTTGGCGAAAGGCCCTGAATGGAAGGAATATCGCCGACAAATGCTTCTTTGTCCGCGGGCATTTCCCACATGTCCTGCGCCTGGAGACTCAAAGGATCGTTCGCCTTCATATCGTCCGTAGGTTCAATAGTTGAGCGAAGAATCATCGTTTCGATAATTCCAACCTCGCGCGCAAACCATTCTTGCCGTGCCGACGGCAGAAATTCGGAGATGAGTTTGCGCAGCCATTGAGCGGGTTGGAAATAGTTTTCCCCGAGAATGATGTTCAGGCCGGTAGTACGCCTGTTCAGCCCTGCCGCCAACAGTGGTGCGATCTGCGGCAGGTTGGGTCCTCCGATCGAGACGAATACCACGGAAGCGTTTGCGACTGCCTCGGCAATTGCGTCCACTTCGCTGGTCTGGCAGACCCGGAAATCTCGAATCGTAATATTCTTTTCAGGTGCGCCCATGATATGCACGGAATACTTGCCTCGCTGGCGCAAAGCATCGACAAGTCCCGGATTTTTTTCGATAAAAGTTATCGAATATCCGGAGAGGGTAAGCAGATGTGCGATAAAGCCGCGCGCTATTTTTCCTGCGCCGAAGACAACGGCTTGTTGCTGGCGTGCCATATGACTCGCCTCACTTGCTTTGGATAGAGTTTCTGCACTCAGCCAGGAAAAAGTTCCGTGCAACGCAGGATATATCTCGCGGTATAGCGCATATATTCGATTCAAATATTCGCGCTGACCGGGCGATGGATGGAAATATTCTGCCCTCTGGGTCATTTGGCCTGCGGCAATCTCAGGGTCAGGATATAGTCCAACTGCAACTGCCGCTAAGATGGCAGCACCCTGGATTCCGGCGTGTGGATTGCGCAGAGTAACAACGTCCCTGTTCCAAATATCGGCTTTGATTTGATTCCATAGTTGGATTTTTGAAGCTCCGCCGGAAGCGATCAGCGTATCGGCTCTAAGCTTGGCATGTGTTTCAATGATTTCAAGATTCTGCCGCAGAGCAAATGCGACGCCTTCGAGGATTGCACGCGCCACATTGCCTTGATTGTGGACGGTGCGCAGTCCGAGAAGAACGCCCGAGGCATGTGGGTCCCAAATCGGAGAACGTTCTCCTTCCAGATACGGCAAAAACAGCAATCCATTTGCATTCTGCGTTGCGTTGGAGAGCAACTCATCGATCGATTTGCCTGAAAACTGCCGAAACCATTGGAGTGAACCTCCACCCGACGAGATCACACCGTATAACAATTTTTTCCCAGGCAAGTAGGGTGCGCAAATCAGCTGTTCAGTAGAAGAATGCACGGTGGTGACAATACCGATATGTTCGCTCGTTCCAGTTACATCGAAAGCTTGCCCGCTTCGCACAACTCCGCTTCCCAGCACAGAGACGTTGAGATCATTCCAGCCGGCAATGACAGGAACTCCGGCTTTGAGCCCTGTGGCGAGCGCGGCATCTTGTGTAACTTTTCCGATGATCTGCTCCGGTGCGAAGAGCGGCGGGAGAAGGTTTGGAAGATCGAGCTTTGTGAAGACATCGGTCGCAGGGCGATTGACAGAAAAATCGACCATACCTCGATTGCTGGATGGATCGCTCGCAACTTCACCCGTGAGTTGCAGATTGATGTAGTCCTTGGCTTGCAGGAGATAGTGCGCGCGGTCGAGTAAGGCTGGTTCGTGTTTCCGCATCCAGAGGAGCCTGGGCAACGGCCAGGTAGGCGCAGGGGGCAGATCGACGCCCAGCAGTTGGGCCAATGCCGGCCGGCTGTAGGTTTCATAGAGGCGGTCCACTTCCGCAACTGCACGCTGGTCTTGAAAGCCGATCGACGGCAGAAGCGGTCTGCCTTCAGCATCGATAAAAGTAAGGCTGGAAATATAGCCTGTGATCCCTACGGCCAGGACGGAGGCGTTCTCCACAATGCCAAGAACTTCGCGAACGCCATGGATGACCGCGTCCCACCAGTCGGACGGGTTCTGTTCTTTATAGCCTGGGCGAGGCTCAGCCGTAGCATACGGATAGTTTGCGGTCGCCAGTAATTCTCCGGTCTCGCGGACGAGTCCAACTTTTGCTGCCGATGATCCGATGTCGAGCCCGAGGAAACAATGCATGTCGCTATCAAAAAGATAGAAGATTCAGAATCATCGTGCTGCCCAGGGAAACGTGTTTCAGGCACGCGCGATAAGTTCAGGCGAGTTCGAAGAGCCTTTGTCGCGTCTCTATTCGCGGCTGCAGCAGATTCTAACTGGCCGACACGAAGCGTATGGCACAGCCACCGCCTTTGGCAAGAGGCAGTGTCAGCGTGTCGCGGCTGTGAACTGTTTGCTTGCGAATCGATACGTGTTTCGGATGTTGTGCGGCATCGGGGGCGTCCTCGTAAATCTCCGCAGTGTAAGCACCGCCGCCGAGAAAATCGAGCGGAACTGTTAGCGTACGCGGGCTCCAGTTGGTAATGCTACCCAGGTACCAATCGCGGCCATGCCGCCTTGCGACCGTGATGAATTCGCCCGGATCACCATCCAGTACGCGGGTCGCATCCCAAACCACGGGCACATCGCGCAGGAACTGGAAGCTGGGCTGATTCGCGTATGCGGAAGGGGCATCGGAAATCATCTCGAAAGGCGCTCGAAAGACGACGTATAGCGCCAACTGCTGAGCGCGCGTTCCAACCACCATGGGATGCACAGAACGGGGGACGAAATCCTCCTCCGTCACGTTGTCAAAACCGCCCGGAGTGTAATCGAGTGGACCGCTCAACATGCGCGTAAAAGGGTAGACAGTGCGGTTGAGTGGGCCGTCGCGCCGGGTCACTTTGTTGTATTCGAGACCGAGCACGGCTTCATAGTTGAGTATGTTCGGATACGTGCGCTCAATGCCCCAGGGTGGCGTCGCACCGTGAAAATCGAGCATGAGATGATGCTCGGCGGCGAACTTCCCTACGTCGTAGTAGAACTGGATGCCCTTCTGGTCATTGCGCTGCACAAAGTCGACCTTGACGCCGACCACGCCCCACTTCTCATATAGGGGAAATGCGGTTTGCATCTGTGCGGCAACCGCTTTCGAGTGGGCCCAGATCCACACCTTTACGTTTTTCTTCGCGGCGTAACGCACCAATTCCGGCACGTCTACGCTGCCATTCAGCTTGGTGATGTCGTCGCGCGCTGACCAGCCGGCATCGAGCATCATGTACGGAAAGCCGGACTTGGCGGCGAAGTCGACATAATACTCCATGTTCTTGGTGGTATATGCGGGCTTCCCGTCAGGGTCAAGATCGCCACTCCACCAATCCCACGAAGCTTTGCCAGGATGGATCCAGCTGGTATCCGCGATGCGGTTCGGCGGATTCAGATCGCTGATCGCGTTCGATTCAATCAGCGCCCCCGCCGTATCGCCAAGCAGCAATACGCGCCAGGAGCTATGGTGCGGCAGGCTCGCATCGACTGCGGGGCCATGACCATCGACGGGCGGAGAAACCTTGGTCATCAGGGAATGATTTTTCCAGTCGCCAGGGACGGCTTCAAGATACATCGCGCTGTTGCCCTCGGTGTCTGCTTCACAGATGGCGGCCCATGCCACTCCAGGCAGGTGCAGCAGCATCGGTGCGCCGTTGAGGATATCGCTGCGCACGCCGCCCTCGTTGCTCAGTGCGCTTACCGTCTGGCGCATGTATTCGCCTTCGTATGGAGTCTGGTAGTTCGGCAGACGGATTGCCCAAGCCGTGGCGTCGTCACTCAAATGAAACTCCGTGTCCTCCTGCGTGAGTTGGTAGCGAGCGAGCGCGGCCTGCTGCGGCACTTGATAACGGAAGGCCACAGCGCTGTTGTACACACGAGCTTCGACCGCGAAATTGCGGCCGGGGCTCGCGCCTTCCGCCACCCGCACCGTCGCATCGTTGTATGCATCCTGCACGGCGGAGGTCTTGCCTGCCAGCAGCGCGTAGTCATCCACGCCCGAGCCTGCGGTACTGCTGGCGATGTGCACCGCAGTGCCGAGTGGGGGCTGATTCGCCAACTGCAAGCTCAATGCGGAGTCTTCAAGGACTGGTTTGCCGCGGAAGGTAACCGAATACACCAACTGCCCTTCTCCAGAGGCTGGCCCCTTGCCGGGCACGACGGCAAAGCGCAGAGTGATCCGATGATCGGGCGAGCTGACTTCAGGCGCGCCGGATTGCGCCAGTCCGGGTACAGAGCCGAACACGACCAACGCAGACATAGCAAACAAGGCACGAACTTTCAGCTTCAACATCCTTACCCTCCAAATATCTGAACCTTATTTTCTCCAGGCGAGTGCCACATGCGGTCGCCTTAAAGCCGACCGCATGTGGAAGCTTCAAAACCGGCCAAGGGGTTAGTCGAAATCGTGAATATTCTACTCTGCCGCGGCGGTGTCGATCATGTGTTGCAGGATTCCGAAATCAAGCGCAAAGTTTGGTTCAAAAAAATCTTAAGGCAGTGTTAAGAAATAACAATTTCACTTACGCGGCAGAATCTCGTAGTTCCATTCGCCATGAAATTTATCGCGCCGGAGGTTGATCGGGTCCATCTCTTCGTCTGGAACCTTGATCCCCGCAGGATAGGAGCGGTCGTCAATCTCGGCATGGACCTTCAGTCCTTTTCGCGTTGTGGTTG
>JAJZIF010000049.1 GCA_021810735.1 Acidobacteriota bacterium | reverse complement strand
GACGTAATAAACCTGTCGCATCATGTAGAACGCGGTCAGTAGCGCGCCCGCCGTGCCCAGATAAAACGGCCCCAGCGACATCGGCCACCCATGGGCCGCGTGCAAAATCTCATCCTTGCTCCAGAACCCTGCAAACAGCGGGAAGCCGCATAACGCCAGCATGCCTGAGGCATACGTCACGAACGTGATGGGCATGAACCGCCGCAGCCCGCCCATCTTGCGAATGTCCTGCTCGCCCCCGCAGCCGTGAATCACCGAGCCCGCGCCCAGGAACAAGAGCGCCTTGAAGCATGCATGCGTGATCAGGTGGAACATGCCCACCGCTACGCCGCCCACGCCCAGGCCCAGCATCATGTAGCCCAGTTGCGAAATCGTCGAATAGGCCAGAATCCGCTTGATGTCGTCCTGCGCCACCGCAATGCAAGCCGCAAAGAATGCTGTAATCGCTCCAATCCAGGCAATCACCTGCAGCGCCGTGCTGATCGTCCCCGGCGTCACCGTTATGCTCATCAGCGGATATACGCGCGCAATCAGGTAAACGCCGGCAGCCACCATCGTCGCCGCATGAATCAGCGCGCTCACCGGCGTCGGACCTTCCATCGCATCCGGCAACCATATGTGGAACGGAACCTGTCCGGACTTGCCCGCCGCGCCCAGGAAAATCAGCAGCGCAATCGCCGTCGAGACCGCCATGCCGCCAATCGTCGTGTGCGCCACCAGCACAGCCAGCGCGCCATGCTCCAGGCAGCCGGCGCCGTGGTTGTAAAACAACAGTGTGCCGGTGCTCCCATAGAGCCACACCATGCCCAGCAGCAGGCCAAGATCGCCCACCCGAGTCACGATGAAAGCCTTCTTCGCCGCCGCTGCCGCTTCCGGCTTGTGATACCAGAAACCAATCAGCAGGTACGACGTCAGCCCCACCAACTCCCATCCCATGAACAGCAGCAGCAGGCTGTTGGCAATCACCACCGCCAGCATGGCACCGGCAAACAGCGAAAGGAAGCAGAAGAAGCGCGTGAAGTTCTCGTCCTCGGCCATGTAGCCGATGCTGTAGATAAAGATCAGCAGCCCGACAAATGACACCATCACCAGCATGATGGCGGCCAGCGGATCCAGCAGCCAGCCCAGCGAAATCCACTGTGTTCCAAACTGCAGCCAGCGGAAGTTCATCACCTGCAGCCCGGAATTTCCGAGCATCGATGCAAACGCCGCAACCGACATTACAAGGGAGACTCCGAGTGCGCCGATGGCAGCCGTGGCGGCGAGCTTGCGCTGGCCCCGCTTCAAGAGTGCAATGAATCCGGCGGCCAACACGGGGATCGCCGGAATGAGCCACAGGATTCTAATCAAGGCATCCACTCCGCTCGTTCATAAATGGCATGCGCTATCCCTTCAACTCGGTGATCTGGGTGACATTACAGCTCTTCGTGTAGCGGTAAATCGCAAGAATCAAAGCGAGTCCGACCGCCGCTTCCGCCGCCGCCACGCCAATCGAGAACAGCACAAACATGATGCCCGTCAGCGAATGAAAGGGCGACACCGCAGCCAATGCGCCATAGCGCCAGAAGGCAATAAAGTTCAGGTTCGCCGCGCCCAGCATTAACTCAATTCCGGCCAGCACCAGAATCGCGCTGCTGCGCGAGAGCGCTCCGGCCAGCCCCACGCAGAACAGGAATGCCGCAACAATCAAACAGGCAGACAAAGGGTTCATCGCGTTTCCGCTCCTTCCTGCGCCGCCGGGCTCTTTTCACGCCAGGCAAGAATGACCGCGCCAATCAACGCCGCCGTCAGCAGGAGCGCAATCACTTCCAGCGGCAGAACGTACTGCTGCAGCAGTGTCACGCCAATCTCCTGTACCCGGTTCGAAGGCGTTACAGCCGTCGTCGCCATGCGGCTCACGCCGCTGGTCAGCACCGCATGCGCCAGCACCGCAAATACCGCCAGCGCAATCACCGTTCCGGAAATCGCCGACCTTGCCCCCGGCCGCATCGAAACTTCACTGCCGCGCGTCAGCAGAATCGCAAACACAATCAGGATGGCCACCGCACCCACATACACCAGCAGCTGCGCCAGGCCGACAAACTCCGCTCCAAGATTCAGGAAAATGCCGCCCAGCCCGGTAAACGCCACCGCAAGTGCCAGCGCGCAGTGGATCAGCCGGGGCATACTCATCGCCGCGACCGCGGCGGATAGTGTAAGCAGAGCCAGCAGAACAAATGACACTGTCATGGTTACCCTTCCTCCGCGTAGCGGTAGACCCGCTGTTCGATCTTCCGCCCCTGCTCAAGCCCGCGCGCCAGCGCCACGTATGGCACCACGATGATCGCGGCGCATATCAGCCAGCGCAGCACGACCCACAAGGCTCCGCCGGGCAGAAATCGCCACACACCCGCGCAGACCATGTCGATCAGCGCCATCGGCAGCATGAACTTCCAGGCAAAGTTCATCAGCTGGTCCATCCTCAGGCGCGGCATCGTGCCCCTCACCCAGATGAAGACGCCGATCATCACCAGCAACTTGGCAAAGAACCAGATCCACGACGGAATCACAGCCAGAAAACTCAGCGGCGCCGACCATCCGCCCAGGAACAGCGTGATGCCCAGACCGCTCACCGCGAAAATCTCCAGGTACTCAGCCAGGAAGAACAGCGCAAACTTGAAACCCGAATATTCGACAAAGTAGCCCGCGATAATCTCCGATTCGCCTTCCGGCAAATCGAATGGGCTCCGGTTCGTCTCTGCCGCAGCCGCCGTCATGAACAGCAGAAACCCGGCAAATCCCCAGGGCGTGAACACATACCAGTGCGGAAAGATCCCCGTATACTGCGCCTGTTCGAGCACAATCTTTTCCGGAGAAAGCGTGCCGGCAATCATGATGACCGCAATCGAAGAGAGAATCAGCGGAACTTCATAGCTGATCATCTGTGCGATCGCGCGCATGGCGCCCAGCAGCGAATACTTGTTGCGGCTTGACCATCCGGCCATGAACACCGCCAGTTCGGTCGCCGAACCAATCGCAAAGAAGAACAGCAGCCCTGCGTCCAGATGCACGGCTATCATGTTGCGCCCCACCGGCAGCACCGCATAGGCCAGGAAGGCCGTCGACACAATCACCAGCGGAGCCAGGTAATGCACCACGCCATCCGCCGTGCGCGGCACAACGTCTTCCTTCGTCAGCGATTTCACGGCATCGGCAATCGGCTGCAGCAGTCCATACGGGCCCACGCGGTTCGGACCGTAGCGGTTCTGGATCCTGCCCAGCCCCTTGCGTTCGAGTACGGTCGTCAGCGCAAACAATCCCGGAAAAACGGCAAGGATCGGCACCACGATCAGCAGTATGGAAACCAGCCAGCGCAGAGGTTCCGGCGTATTTGTAACCGCCCAATGATCAAATGTGACAAATATCTGGTCTACCCGCTCGGCAAGACCCGTCGCCATCGCAAAATATCCATTCATTACGCCGACGGCTCCTTTCCGGCAGCCCCATTGCCCGCTTTGGCGGCTTCCGCGGCCTTGGCTGCTTCCGCCGCTTTCGCAGCTGCCGCTGCCGCGGCCGCTGCGGCCTTGGCCTGCGTCTGCTTCAGTTCCTCAGCCCGCCGCGCATCTGTCTCCGCCGCTTCCATCGGATGGATCTTCTGGTAATAGTCGTTCGGTTTCGCCAGCTCCTTCTTGGTCCAGAGCAGCCCGCCAAAGCGGTCATCCGTACTGAGCTCAAATTCCTTGTCCATCCGGATCGCGTCGAATGGGCACACCTCGACGCAGATCTGGCAGCTCATGCACACCGAAACGTCAATGTTGAAGACCTTCGGATAGAACTGCTGCTTGCCCACAAAGTCCGGCTTCTTGTCCGTGCTCTTCTCAATATGAATGCAGCGCGGCGGACATTCCTTCTCACAGATGTGACAAGACACGCAGCGCAATCCTGCCTCGGGATCGTCGCCGTCGTACAACAGGAAGGGGAAATTGCGCGCTGCCTCCGGCAGCGGATTCCGCTCCTCCGGGTACTGCACGGTAACCAGACGATCCTTGTCCACATAACTGCCCACAAAGTTACGTGCGGTTTCGATCAGTCCCTTGACGATGCCTTCGCCCAGCATTAGCGGTCCACCTCGCCCATCACAATATCCACGCTGCCCAGCGTCACCACCACGTCAGCCACGCTCAGCCCAAGGCACATATCTTCCAGAATGGTCAGGTTGATCAGGCACGGCGGCCGCACCCGGTAGCGATACGGATTCATCGTGCCGTCGCTGATCAGGTAAAAGCCCAGCTCGCCCTTCGGCGACTCAATCCGTCCGTAAGCCTCGCCCACTTTCGGACGCAGCCCGCGTACCTTCGTCTTCGGGTCCTGAACCGGCCCGTCGGGGATTTCCTTCAGCGCCTGCTCCAGAATCGCAATCGACTCGCGCATCTCCAGCACGCGCATCATATAGCGGTCGTAGACATCTCCATGCTCGCCCAGCGGGACCCGGAACTTGAACCTGTCATAGATTCCGTAGCGGTCCACCTTGCGAATGTCGTAATTCACACCGCTCGCGCGCAGCATGGGCCCTGTCACTCCGGCGCTCACCGCCAGCTCGCGCGGCAGCACGCCCACGCCCTGCGTACGCGCCATCAGAATCTCATTGCCGCGCAGCAGCCGTTCAAATTCATCCACAAAACGCGGTAGCCGGCCCACCAGCTGGCGCGTCTCCTCCAGCCACTCCGGCGTGCAGTCCACGCGCACCCCGCCGAACCGCAGGTAGTTGCACATCATGCGGGCGCCGCTTACCGCCTCGAACAGATCCAGAATCTTCTCCCGCTCGCGGAACGCATACATCAGCGGCGTACCCGAGGCGCCCATGTCCTGCAGCAGAAATCCAACCAGCGCCGAATGATTCTGGAAGCGCGTCAACTCCGCCATGATCACGCGAATGTATTCCGTGCGCTCCGGCACCGCGATCCCCACCAGCTTCTCCACCGCCAGCACATAGCCCCAGTTATTGGTCATCGAGCACAGGTAGTCGAGCCGGTCCGTGTATGGAATGGCCGCCAGATACGCGGCATTCTCGGCAATCTTTTCGTGATTCCGATGCAGGTAGCCAAACACCGGCTTCAGCCGCACCACGCGCTCGCCGTCCAGCTGCACATCCATGCGGAATACGCCGTGCGTCGAAGGATGCTGCGGTCCGATTGCCACTTCCAGAATCTGCGACTCGTGCTCGGCATCCGGCTTCAGCGTGTGCCGGCCCGCGCCATAGGTCGCGCCCATCTGCTCGTCGAGTCCGATCGCGCTCTCTTCCATCATCGATTTCCCGCTCATTGGCCGGCTGCCCCCTGTTCCGCGCTGCTTCCGGGAGCGCAGCCGTCATCCATCACCGGCTCATCTTCCTCTGGTGGCACATAATCCTTCCGCATCGGGTGGTCGGTGAAGTCCTCCCACATCAGAATCCGCCGCAAATCCGGATGCCCGTCGAACACGATTCCAAACAGGTCAAACGCCTCGCGCTCCTGGAACTCCGCGCTCCGCCAGACCGGCGTCAAAGACGGCAGATGATTCCCCTCGCCACGATTCGCTGTCCGCAGCCGCAGAATCACCGGTCCGTGCTTTTTCTCCATCGAAAACAGGTGATACACCGTTTCCAGGTAACCGGGAATCAGCGTCTTGCGCGTTTCCTCCACCTGCTGCTCTTTCGGCCCGTCCGGCCCGTCAACCACTTTCGTGACCTTCACTTTCTCGGTCACTTCTTTGTCCGGCCAATCCACGCCTGTCACGTTCGAGCAGAAATCCAGCCGGAACTCCGCATGATCTCGCAGAAACGTCGCCGCCTCCACGGCGTGCTCATGGTCCAGCAGCAACGAGTGCTGCGCTGACGGACTGCCGTTTTCCACCACCGTCGCCTCGCAGCCGGGAACACCCTTTACCAGCGCCGCACGAATCGCTTCGGCCGAAACATCAACGCCCACCGGATCTATAGACGGACTGCTCATGGCAACACCTTGAATGGGCTCTCGGGCCGCGGCGGAAAAACCTCGTCATTGTGCGTTGGCTCCAGGTCATGCGAACCAAAATCCGGCACCGGATACTCGCTCGGCGTTTCCGCCTTCAAGTGCCGCGCGCGACCCGCGCCGCGCAGCTGCTGCGCATCAATCTTCTTCTGCAGCGTGATGAAGGCATGCAGCAGCGCCTCGGGCCGCGGTGGGCAGCCCGGAATATGCACATCCACCGGAATATAGCGGTCAATGCCCTTCAACACGTTGTAGCCATCGCGAAACGGCCCGCCTGAAATTGCGCAGGCTCCCATCGCGATGACATATTTCGGCTCCGGCATCTGGTTATAGAGGCGCACCACCTGCGGTGCCATCTTTTTTGTAACCGTACCGGCTACTATCATCAGGTCCGCCTGCCGCGGTGAGGGACGAAATACCTCCGCGCCAAATCGCGCAATGTCGTACCGCGCCATCGAGGTCGCAATCATCTCGATCGCGCAGCAGGCAAGGCCAAAGGTCAGCGGCCACACCGAATTCTTACGGCCCCAGTTGTATACCTCTTCGAGCGTGGTCGTGAAGATCCCATGCTTCGAGAGCTCGACTTTCAAATCCTTCAGTTCCTGCTCCATCACTTCACTTCCCATGGAATTTCCGCGCGCCTGGCGCTTGCGGTCAGGCCCATGTCAGCAGCCCCTTCTGCCATGCCCAGATCAGCCCCTCAACCAGCAGCAGCAGAAACACGAGCATGGCGATCGCCGCTCCCATGCTCAGTCCGGTAAACGCGACCGCAAAGGGCAGAAGAAAGATCGCTTCCACGTCAAAAATCAAAAAGATAATCGCGTAGAGATAGTAGGCTGGATCGAACTGAATCCACGCATCGCCCTTCGACTCCAGGCCGCATTCGTAGATTGCGTTCTTTTCAGGACCCGGCTTTTTCGGAGAGAAATACAGGGCCCACAGATGGGCCAGCGCCAGCGGGGTAATACCAAAGGCGACGGCCCCGATCAGGAGCGCGATTACCGTACGCCACGGATGCTCAGGCATCTTCCCCCTTCCACAACGGTGACTCCGGTACAGCGTTTACAAACGGCCTTTGCTGTCCGGGAAAAATAATACTCGCATTTTTCAATTTGGTGACATGTGACGCAGAGCACAGGAGTGATATTTTTGCCACGGGTACTCTAAACGACTCATTCCCCTAGCCCCGCGCGCTTCTCTGCACCCCCGGGAAACCCGGATACATTGACACTGCCTCTGCCTGATCGAACCATGGACCTGCATCAATAATGGAAGAAGATTGGGAACTGCTGATTGGAGGCGCGGGCCGGAATCGAACCGGCGCATAAAGGTTTTGCAGACCTCTCCCTTACCACTTGGGTACCGCGCCTTGGGAAGCAGAGACCTGGACTATCTCCGCAGCCGGTTCAGAGGTGGGACCGGCTGGAGCGGGAGACGGGACTTGAACCCGCGACCCTCGCCTTGGCAAGGCGATGCTCTACCACTGAGCTACTCCCGCTTGAAGTACTACCTGAGTATATCGGGGTGCCGAAAGCCGGTCAATGCGAGTAGCTTGCGCCCATCTGGCCACCCCGGAAACCCATCCCCGGCCCGCTACCACACATGGCCCGTGATCCGGCCATCGCCCTTTTCCACACCGCGAATCTCCCCATCGCGCATGTGAATGATGCGGTCGCCAATGCAGGCCGCTTCCGGATTGTGCGTAATCATCAGCACCGTCTGCTTGAATTCCTGGTTAGACTTCCGCAGCATCTGCAGCACTGCGTCAGAATTCTCCGTGTCCAGATTGCCCGTCGGCTCGTCGGCCAGCACGATCGCCGGCCGCGTCACCAGCGCCCGCGCAATCGCTACCCGCTGCTGCTCTCCGCCCGACAGTTCCGAGGGCCGGTGGTCCAGCCGCCCCTGAATCCCCAGCAGCTCCGTCAACTGCTTCAGGAACTCCCTGTCCAGCGGCTCCTTCCGGCCGGATATCTCATGCGCCAGCTCAATGTTCTGCCGCGCCGTCAGCGTCGGCAGCAGGTTGAACTTCTGGAAGACAAACCCGATCTTCAGTTTGCGAACCCGCGTCCGTTCCCCATCCGAAAGGGCGGCAAAATCAACTCCATCGATCAGCACCCGACCGCTGGTAGCTCGTGTCAACCCGCCAAGCAGATAAAACAGTGTGGACTTGCCGCTGCCCGAGGGCCCGACAATACTGACAAATTCACCGGCATCGACCGCCAGCGACACGCCGCGCAGCGCTGTCACCTGGATCCTGCCCGTCTTGTAAATCTTCGTAACCTGCTCGGCCGCTATGATGGACACCATTTGATTGTAACTGCCGCCCCCCTTCAGGATGCGGCAGCCGTTTGCACCGCCTGCGCCGCATGCAGGTTCCCCGCCGGCTCCAGGTAGCCCGGACGCGTCACAGCCTTCCGGGGTCCTCGCTTGCGCGCAATCATCACCCGAATACGCTCCAGCATCTCCACCGGCGAGCATGCCCCCTTCGGCAAAAACGCATCCGCCCGGTTCGCGCGTTCAAACGCCTTAACTGTACCGCTGATCAGCATCATCGGCACCTCCGGCGAGTGCTGCTTCATTCGCCGGATCATCTCGTTGCCATCCATCTGCGGCATCACCAGATCGCTCAACACCAGGTCGACCCCGCCCTGTTGCAGAATTTCAATGGCCGTTGCCCCGTCTGTCGCGGGGATCACCCGGTAGCCACGTGTCTCCAGCAGAAACTTCCTCACCGCCAGCGCCTGTTCATTGTCGTCTACGCAAAGAATTACTTTCTTAGGCCTCATAGGCTGGACTCTTTCCCTTTCCTGCTTCGCGAGCACGGCGAAGCGGATCCACAGCGGTCGCCGTCCAAATGACGCCGCTCTGTGCGGTTACTACCAGCCCGCATTCGGGCCCAAGGCAGAATCACGGCAAAAAAGAGACAAGTATCCCCGCCGCGCGCCGGCAGAGTTTTCCACATGGGAAAGCCTCTACCCGATAACGCGCGTTGCCGTCTTCTGGATCGGGCCAGAATGCGGTGAGCAGTCGCGCCCTGCATGGTTGCCTGCGCTCCCGGACCGCGCATGCTCCGGGGTGCTCCTCAAAGCCAAAGCAGATCATCGAGAGCGTTCATGCACGCGCTCTGCTCAAACTCAGTTTTTAGGTAAATCAGCGAAAGTGCGAACTTCGTTTCCTTGGATCGCTTGCCAAGAGTACGAAGCTCGTCCCGCTGTGTAAATGGGGAACAGACAGCGAAGAGAAGCACAATTTTTCACTGGAAATTTCCGTAATTCTGTCGACGCGCTGTTTCTCCAGCGTTACAGCGCTCGCCGCTCTGTTGAAACTATGTGAATCGCTCAAGGAAAAACCGGCCTCTTGCTACGAAAACAGTGCAGCCCGCCACACGCACTTCGCTCACCCTTCCGTCTGTGAGCTTCGCGCGCCCAAAAAGCTCGCTCGGCCGGTGGATCGCCATCCCCTGCCGAAAATGAATAGTCTTCTCCGGAGCTTCCACTCCATTGCCCACCAGGTAGGCCGTTGCGCAGCCCGCCGCCGAACCCGTAGCCGGATCCTCCCCGCCGTAAAACTGCATCCGAGCCTGCCAAATGCCCTCGGCTTCGCGCGCAATCGCGTATAAAAACATCGCACCCGTCGCCTTCAGCGCCTCGGCCTCCTTCGCCGCATTCAGCCGCATGTATTTCAGCTGATCCACGCTCCGCAGCGGCACAACGCAGCACCGCATCCCTGTCGAAACCGTCTGCGGAGCCAGATCCGGCGAAATATCCCATGCATCCAGCCCCAGCGCCGGCGCCACCACCTCCCGCGCGTGAAAGCGCCCCAACTCAGCCGTTGGCTGCGTCATTTCTCCATGCAAGGCCTCATCACTGCTTTGGAGATCGTCGAACTCGACCGGAACCACCCCGGCGTTTTCGTCCAGACGCACCGTGCCCACCCGTTTGTCTTCCGAGATGAACCGCCGGATCACCGCCGCCGTCCCCAGCGTCGGATGCCCTGCAAACGGCAGTTCCTCCTTCACCGTGAAAATCCGCACCCGGTATCCGCGCGCCGCTTCTGTCAGCGTATTGCGCCGTAACACGAACGCCGTTTCCGAAAGGTTCATCTCGCGGGCAATCGCCTGCATCTGCTCGTCGCTCAAATCGCCGGCGTCTGGAAACACGGCCAGCTGATTTCCGCTCAGGCGCTGGCGCGTAAATACATCGCACAAAAAGTATTCAAGTGCATGCATGGCATAAGATTAGCCGTTTTCTCCCCTGCGTTGACACCAAAGCTGCCGCCACCCTACTCTGAATAGGTGCTGGCTTTCGTTTGCATCCTCGCGTGTATCTGCTGCTGCCGTTGCAGCTGTATCCGGCGGGTGTGCGTCTAGAGCGAAAGAGCAATTCAGTATCGCCCTGGCCCCACCCGCGTAAGCCACGCCGAGGTGGGTTTCTCATTTTTCAACATTAAGCTCCGACCATCGCAGGAGAAGGAAAAAGTATGGCACTGCGCATCAACGACATCGCTCCCGACTTCACCGCCGAAACGACGCACGGCACCATCCACTTCCATGAGTGGATCGGCGACAACTGGGCTGTGCTTTTCTCTCATCCCAAGGACTTTACGCCCGTCTGCACCACTGAGCTGGGCGCCGTCGCCGCCCTCGAAACCGAATTCGCCCGCCGCGGCGCCAAGGTCATCGGACTCAGCGTCGACCCCGTGGAAAGCCACTTCAAGTGGGAAAAGGACATCGAGGAAGTCGGAGGCCACAAGGTCAATTACCCCGTGATTGGCGACCCCGACCTCAAGGTCTCCAAGCTCTACAACATGCTTCCCGCCGATGCCGGTAATACCTCGGAGGGACGCACACCCTCGCTCAACGCCGCCGTCCGCACCGTCTTCATCATCGGGCCAGACAAGCGCATCAAGCTCATGATCGCTTACCCCATGACCACGGGTCGCAACTTCGATGAGATTATTCGCGTCCTGGACTCCATCCAGCTCACCGCGAAGCACCCCGTCGCCACACCGGCCAACTGGAAGCAGGGCGACGACATCATCGTCGGCGGAGCCGTCTCCAATGAAGACGGCGAAAAGCAGTTCTCTGGCTTCAAGGTCATCAAGCCCTACCTCCGCACCGCCAGGCAGCCAAAATAAGGCGATACTCGACACTTCGTTTGCCGTGGTCTCCACGGCAAACGCATGAGCACCGGTGGCGAAGGGGCTAACGCGCTGGTCTGCAAAACCAGTATTCGCCGGTTCAAATCCGGCCCGGTGCTCCAGGTTTTTCCCGCCTTATCTATCCCGAACGACCAGCTCCGCTTCATGCCCGTCCCGCGCCGGATGCACCGCCACACGGAACAAGTGCGTCGCGGTGTCATAGTCCACCGGTCCCACGCTGCCCCGCTCCGCATGCACGTCAGGACGGTCTTTCGCATATCCTGTAACCGTCACGGTTTCTTCTCCCGCCGCATACGTAACTGTCACATGCGTATTTGCAGCATATGTAACCTTCGGGAACCGCTTTGCCGCCAGCGGCACAATCTTGCTCGTATCCCCCAGCACCCCGATGCCGCCCTTGCCCACGGGAGCCACTACATCGTAAGCCCACCCGGTTTCAAAGACCATCGGGAACGACCCTCCCGCCGGGATCACCCTCCCCGTGTGACGCACCCAGTCCCACACATAAGCCGGTCCCGTAACTCCCAGCTCCTTGAGTGACACCGTTGCCTGCCTCTCGCCCTTCCCGCGCGGATACGCAAACACTTCCAACTCACCGCCGCTGTGCGTTGCGGCCACCATCGGCGCCCCCGGATTCGCGGCATCGGAGAGGTACATCGCATCCACCGGCCGCACCGGAACGTCCGGCTTCAGCAGCACGGAGTCCGCACGCATCGCCCGCTTCAGATTCGCCGTATCGATCTGGTCAATCGGATCGCCCACCCCCATCGGCCCAGCTGACAGCGTCGACAGGATCAGCTCCGGCAGCTGCTTGCTCATGAACACGTCGCTCCATGGCCATAATCCCACCGCATGCGCGAGCGCCGAGTCGTACAGGAAATAATCCCATCGGATCCGGCTGAACCCGTCATCGCTCACCCGGATCGTCTCCAGATTCTGGTACCGTGTGCTCGCCATGTAATATCCGGGCAATGGCATGCAGTACTGGATCGCCAGCCCCTCCCGCGCCATCGCATGCGCCATGTTCCCCAGAAACTCCTGCGGATCGGTCAGGTTGATCGCGGGTCGCGCATTGTGATCCAGCCAGTCCTGCTCGTAGACTGCAACCCCGCCGTTGTGCAGGTACTTCGCTGTCTTATTCCAGAACTTCTTCGAAAGAATTACGTTGCGCGACATTCGGTACTCATGCCGGTACGGGCTGTTTGGAGCCACCCACCGTGCGTGCACCACAAACGGCAGACCCAGCTCCTGGTGAAACGCCTTCAGTCCCTTCGGAAAAATTTTCTTATCCGCGCGATATACCGTCTCGCCGTTTACGCCCATCGCCGCCAGGCTGTTGCCCTTCTGCTTGGGATACCACCAGCTGTCCAGCTGCATGTACGCCAACGGCACACCCAGCTGCTGATATTTATCGCGCACCGCCATCAGCGTGCCTTCGTAGCCGAGCTTCGGAATGTACTTGTAGTAGTACGTCGCGTAGTGATCGGTCCAGTAGCCAAACTTGTCCAGCACCACATCGGCATCATTGGGCACCGGCTGCTTGCCATTCATCGTCTGCAGCGCACTTCCCCACGCATCCAGCGTCGATGTGATCCCGTTGCCCAGGACCAGCAGCGTCCCATGCGCAAACCCCGCCGGCAGCGTGTCGATCTTCGGGTCCAAACCTCCGGGTTTCACGCCGCCCGGCCCGCTCGTCATATCGGCGACCAGAAAATGATCCGCCGGCGACATCACCATCGTCTGCCGCTGCCGGTTAAACAGTACCCATGGACCCTCCCCGCCCAGTTGCCCAAACTCATACTTCGCAAAGGTGTTCACCGCATAACTGAACTCCATCAGTCCGGGCGGCAACGCCTCGAACACAGGAAACACATCGTTGTTCTTCCTCTCCGTCAGCTGCTTGTCTCGGAACAGCACCACCGGCTTGTCCGCATACACACGAATCGCAGCCACCTGCGTCTTCGTGCGCGCATCTACTTCCTGCCACGCGCCCAACCTGTCTGTTCCTGATTTTCGGGTGATAGCCTCCGGCTCCCCGTTCAGCTTTCCGCTCAGCGTCCAGCGCGTCTCACGGCAGCGAATCTGGTATTCCCCGCTCGGCATCAACGCCACCCGAACTACACTGTTCTCCACGCGCACCGTCTGCGCCGCGGCAGGTGTCGAACTGGCCGCTATGGCCATCGCAGCCGCACAACACACGCCACCGCAAACTCCGGCATGTTTCCTGGTTACCGCGCGAATCCAACTCAGCATCGCAAATCTCCTCATTCTCTGGACCGGGCCAGATTACACGAGTCAGACACACTCATGCGAAGACCCGCCAGTGCGGCTCCTACGTCAACGCAT
>JAJZIF010000048.1 GCA_021810735.1 Acidobacteriota bacterium | reverse complement strand
CGAGCCCATGTGATGCGTCCAATGGGCAAGGCCCGCTTGCTGTGTCATATTCCTGAAGATGATGGGGCCGTTTTTTACAAATCCACCAGCCGTGATGGGCCTGTGCTCGGCATCATAAATTGCCTTATGAACACCTCCGGTGGCGCTGCCCCCACCCATTCCGCTCTGCTGCGCAAGCCCTGGAATGGTGGACAGGTCAACGCCTGCTCCCATCAGGGATGCGAGAAAGCTCATCGTAAATATGCGACGGTTCACTTCAAACGCTCCGCGATATCTTGCTGCATCAGGGCTGAATCAGGTTGAATGCGTGCGTTGCCTGCCCTGTCGCCGTTCGCAGTCGGCGGCAATTTACCTATGCTTCGGATAATGCGCCGCTGGGGAACACGCACCCTATTCCTGTACCTTCCCCTTTGTTGTCCGAGGCGACGTGTGATTCGCGTAGAGGCGCAACCCGAACGTGGACGAAGTGCAGGATTCATTCGCAACGTCCCCCCCATCCATCGCCCGCCTCAGTGCGCGGCACTCTTCAGCTTGAGCTCCTCGCTCACCTGATTCGAAAGTGCCTGGCTCTTCTCCTGCTGCAATTTTGCGTAGATGTTCATTTGCCGCCGCACCTGGTCCGTCTGACCTTCGGCGCGATAAGCCGACGCCAGATAAAAATGAATCATCGGCTCGTTGGGGTTGCTCTTCTCGGCCATGAGCAGGTCTGGAAGCGCTTCCCTGGCTTGATTCAACTGGATCAGCGCCCGGGCCCGGTCCACGTGCGCCTGCATCAGATCAGGACACTCGCGAATCGAGCGATTGAGCTCTTTCAATGCGCTCTGCAGCGCGCCGTTTGCCTGCAGAATGGCGTTGCCAAGTTTCCATCGCGCCTGGCAATCCCCGGGCGCCAGCGACAGCACTTTGTGAAATTCTGCCTGCGCGGACTGCCACTTCCCCATCAGCCAATAGACGTTCGCCAGTCGCTGATGCGTTCCCGGATCCTGCGGAGCGAGATCGACAGCTTTCTTGAAAAGGACCATCGCGCCGCCGTAATTGTGCATACCCTGATCGATCTCTCCGGCAACCTCGTCGGCGACAAAGGAGTTCGGATTGATCTCCCTGACCTTGCCCAGGGCATCCTCTGACAACCGCAGGTAGGTCTCGCCAAGCAGATACCACGCCTGCTGGTCGCGCGGCTTGATCGCGAGATACGCGCGCAGGTGACTGATCGCCTGTTGACTTTTGCCTAAATTCAGCAACACATGCGAGAGACTGAGTTGAGCGTCTGCATTCGAAGGATCGGCGTGGACGGCCCGCTGCAGCCACGGCTCGGCCCTGGTGTTTTCTCCCAGTTCGAAGTACGCCAAGCCAAGCATGATGACCGACGTCGTCATGTGGGGATTGATCTCAAGGCCGCGCGCGAGCACGGGCGCCGCCGCCGCGTAATTCCGCTGGTTGAAGAGAAGCATTCCGAGGTTGTTATAAGCCGGCGCAAGCCCGGGATCGATGCGAATCATGGCGCGGTATTTTGCGGTCGCGGTTTCGAGATCTCCGCTCTGTTGCGCGGCAACGGCCTGCGAATACAGTTGCTGTACCTGCGGCGAGACCCCACCCGACGAACTCTGCGCGGAGGCAGGCGCCACCGCCGCGGAGAAAAGACACACACTGAACGCAATCGTTGCAATCTTGCGGTGAAAAGAAGACATCGTGTTCACTCTGCAACAAAATTACTCCACCTTCCCCACAAAGCGGAAGACAGAAAACCGGCATGCGACGCGGCTTGTTTCCGCAGCGCATGCCGGGCGAATGTTGCGGGGGAGGATGCGAGATCCTCCCCCGGGTTTAGCTCACCATTGTATTCGGAACTGACCCTCACCTTGACGGTTACTGTTCTGCTGGCCCTGGTTGATGACCTGGCCGAAGGTACCGTCGCTGATGTTGGTATCAGGTCCGTTGAATTGCGTTCGGTTGAGCACGTTGAAGTAATCGACCTCAAGAATACCCTCGACACCGTGTCCGAAGAAGAAGTGCTTGCGCACGTTCACATCCTCGTTGTAGAAGGGGGGATTCTTGAGTCCCCAGTAGGTACGATACGAGTTACCCAGTGTATACAGCGGCGCCGCCGTAAAGGCATTTGCCGGGAACATCTGTGCCGAAGAACGGTGTCCGGTGAAGTACTCGTTTGCCACTGAGTAGCTCGCCGTCGACAGAGGCACGCTGGTGTTCCGGTTCGGACGTTCTCCGCCACCATTCGGGTAGGGGAAGCTCAGGTTCTGGTAAACACCGGTTGGTGTGCCGGCCTGTTCGGTGATAATGAAGCCCACCTGCCATCCACCCAGAGCCTGCCCGGTAAGGCCCCTGTTGTTAAAGAAGCGCTTTCCGGGACCGATCGGAAGCTGGTAGGTACCGCTGAGGTTGAAGACTCGCGGCGGATTTCCGCTCGTCGGAGACCACTCCAGTTTCTGATCGTACTTGTTGAGGGCATTTCCGATAAAGCTTGTGAATCCACTGCTTGTATTGTTGTATTCGCTTGCTACGACGTAGTTTGCGAGGAACGCCAAACCCTGCGAGAAGCGCTTCTGCACGCTGACCTGGAAGCTGTTGTAGAAGGACGTGCCGTCTCCTTCAAAGTTGTTGAAGATATATCCGTACTGCGGATACGGAACCAGTGCCTGGGCAACCGTTGCCGAGTTTCCCCACTGGCTGACGAACTGCGGATAGGGTGCTGTGAATCCGGCTGCCTGAGCCGAACCATCCGCAAAGCTCAGGCCGAGCTTGCTTCCGAGAGCGAAGTACTTCGGGTTGAGCTGGTTGATGGAGTTGAGCTGGCTGGGAAGGTGAATATCACGATTCGCCACCCAGGCCACCGTCAGGAACATACTCGCCGGCAGCTGCCGCTGGTAGTTGATATTCCACTGCTGGCTGTAAGGAGCATAGTTGTCTTTCCTGCTGAAGGCATCCACCTGCGGGCCACCCACGCCCAGTCCGGGATTGAAAGGCGTCGGCCCCGGATTCGGCATGATATGGGTGTCCCAGCTTCCATAAGCAGAGATGTTGGTTCCGGTAGATTGCTGCGTATAGGAACCGACCAGCAGGTTGCCATAATTCACAGCCACCTTATTGGTTCCATATTCGTAGGCTCCGCCGTCCAGGAAGGCCAGACTGTATCCTCCCTGAATCACAGACTTGTTGCTGATCTGATAGGAGAAGCCGATACGTGGACCAAAATGCTTCCAGTTGATAGGAGCACGGTTATATCCCGAGCAGCCGGTGCAGTTGCCGAATTTCGACACCGCACCAAGAAGACCGGTCGCTGCAGGATTGGGAATATGGGGATCGAAGAAGACAATGTTGTTGTGTACTTCGGTGAAGGGCACCATGATATCCCAGCGAACGCCCAGGTTCAGTGTCAGCCGTGGATTCAGTTTGATGTTGTCCTGTAAATAAGGCGAGAAGGCCATGTTACGAAGCTTGAGTTCCTGGGAATTGCTCCGGTTGGCTTCGTCGGGCAGACCCAGCAGGTAGCTGGCGAATGCACTTCCTTCCGAGCCGAAGTTGGGGCTGTTCGGATCCGACGTCTCCTTCTGGCTGAAGGCGAAGTGGCCGCCGGCAGTCTGTTCTTCGTTGTCGTCCTGGAAGCTCCGCCGGAATTCCCAGCCGATGTTGAAGGTATTCCGACCTTTGGTCCACAACCAGTTGTTGCTGATAGCGACACCGAGCTTGCGGTTGATCGACCGCAACCATGCACCGCTGGTGCCCCAGCTGGTAGGCGCATGCTGGCCGTCAAAGGTGATGTTGGGTGGAATCACACCGTCCGTGATCGCAGGGAAGCTGTACTTGGTCTGGTTGTACTGATCGTTGATTTCACCGATCCATCCAGCACCCAGCGTCATCACCAGGTTCGGTGAAATGGTGTTGGTGTAGTTCAGAAGAAAGACCGTACCGAGAGCCGGATCATACTTCATGCTGTTGAGCGGATTCGGCGCAATCACCATGGGGCTGTAGTCGAAGCTGTAGTTGCTGTAGCTGTTCCGCCATTCACTCCATTCAATGCTCTGTTTAGGAGTCAGCACCTGATCGATGGTGAAGCCCCAGACATTCTGAATGTTCGGATTGCTGAAGGGGGCATAGCTCCTGTTGGAATCCAGTCCGCCGATACCGCTGCCGGGCCGGTTGGGCAATGGCAGGTACTGCAGCAGAATCTTGGAGGTAGGACTGATCAGGTTGGGCGGAATGACGTTGAGCCGGCCACCGTAGTCAAACTGCTGTCCGGTATACGGGTTATAGATCGGAATCAGTTTTCCTGTGCTGCCGTCTACAAAATCACTGAAGTCACCGGTGCGCTCCCGTGCCGTGGGCACGGTGGATACTCCGGTGTTTTCATTATTCTGCCGGAACCATTCCTGGCTGTAATGGAAGAAGGTCTTATTGCGCCCATTATAGAGTTTGGGAATGATGACAGGACCACCGACGGTAAAGCCCCAGTTGTTCTCGTGATCCGGTGGCGGCTTGGGAGACCCGCCCCATGCCGGACCGTTGAAGAAACCTACCGAGTCAAAAAGGCTGTTGCGGTTGATCTCAAACAGATCGCCGTGGAACTTGTTGGTACCAGTTGCGGTCTGGTAGCTCAATGCACCTTGCCCGAGCCCGTATTGCGCCTCGAAGGTCGACTGCTGGACGCGCATCTCCTGGACAAGTTCAAAAGGCGGATCGAAGTTGGTGGTATAGCCTTGTGTTTCAGGCTGCGGAGCCGGAATACCGTTGAAGAGGATTTCCTGTTCGAAATCGACACCGCCATCCACACGGTGTGAAAAGGTGCTACCTGTATCACCGGCAGCGGTGAACTGCAGTGAGTCGATCTGGCGGCCGCGGCCGGAGACCTCCACAGGCAGAGATTCCACCACGGACGGGTCGATCGTGGTGCCAAGCTGCGGCTGCGTCGTATTCAACGCAATCGAGCTGCTCGTCACCTGGACCGTCTGTGTCGTCGAGC
Source organism: Acidobacteriota bacterium (assembly GCA_021810735.1). The sequence goes on along the minus strand of JAJZIF010000048.1, from coordinate 8,813 downwards.
CAGTCACCAGCTTGAAGTTAATCGTCGCCGTGGTACTGACTTCCACCAGGACATCCGACTGCTTCACCGTCTGAAACCCCGCGGCGGTCACCGAAACGGTGTAGTGGCCTGGAATCAGGCCTGTCGCCGAATAGGTGCCGGCGCTGCTGGACACTGTTCGTGTAACAACACCAGTGGAGTCGTTTGTAATTGTGACGTGAGCCCCCGGGACGACAGCTCCCGTCGGGTCAACGATAGTTCCGGTAATACCCGCCACGGCCTGCGCAAACAGTAAATTGGCGGACGATACCAAAAATGCGAGTGTTATCGCAATCAGGAAGAGGCGCGCGGTAAAGATCCCGCTCGTGCCTCCGCGAATTGCGGCGCGTCTCAGCTCCATTATGGTCCCCTTTTTCAAGTGGTAACAACGTCTTCTGATTCCCGCTCCGCTGGTGAAATCGAGGATCAGGCACACACTGCCCGCCTGCTTGAGCCGCGCACACTGCCTCCAACAGTGCGGATGTACGGCGCATGCCTGTTCTGCGCATCAGTTATTCAAATCACCATTCGGGCGGACTTTTGCCTGAGTCACACGATAAGCAACCGTGAAACTGGTAGCGTTATCAGTGCGAGCCACATTAAAGCACAGGTCTATGGTTGTCAATATTTATTTTTTCCACCTGAAGTTTGCCCCCGCGGTGGGGCTCAAGGTCGCCGTATCGGCCTGAGATGGAAGGAGTTTCGCCGTCAGCGATTACGTAAGAAAAGCGGCTGTTTACCAATAAATAAAGGGGTCTGAGAAGCTGCCGGGAGACGCTTCCAACCGTCCCCCCGCGCAAAGTCTGGGCTGCTGAAGGTGCGGTCTCCGCACCCGGAGCGCGCGGATTCCTGACGAGCTCGCAAGTGGCTGGAGCCGCGCCGTTTATGGGAACGCTATCGGAACAGCCGTCCCCATCCAAAATTCGCCGCGCCGGGAGCAGACCCTCATCCGCAAGAATAATGAGGATGTGACGGAGCGTGCGAATGGCACAAAGGCTCTGCTGAAGTGGCAGGCACCCATCGACTCGATCCGATTGGTTCTCACGAATCATACAGCCCACTCCTAGAACTGGTCTCATAAATAGCGTAGCGGCTTCGACGAAAAGCATGAGCCCCGCTTCGATGGCGGGTCTCATACGAGGCCTCACCAGGCGCGGAGGGTTTATGAGACCAGTTCTAGTGTTCTGTCACGGAAATGCGTGACCAGAGTCTAGCCAGCTTCTGGAAGATTGAATCTGCTGTGGCAGTCCAGGCGAAGGGGCGGGAGTTGCGGTTGTATTGTTGCACGAACTCCTCCATGCGTCGGATCAGTTCGCGGACACTCCGGAAGCTGTCTCTGCGAATGGCCTGTTGTGTAATCAGGCCGAACCATCGTTCAACCTGGTTGAGCCAGGAGGAATAGGTCGGGGTGTAATGAACGTGGAAGCGGGGTCGCTGGGCGAGCCATGTCCGCACCTTGCTGTGCGTTGTCGACGATCAGGTGCACATCCAATTGGGCCGGAACGGCACTGTCGATGCGTTTGAGGAAAGCCAGGAATTCCTGATGCCGATGTCGAGGCTTGCATTCGGTCAATACGGTTCCAGTGGCGATATCGAGAGCGGCGAACAAAGTGGTGGTGCCGTGGCGCACATAGTCATGCGTCATTCCCTCCACGTAGCCCAATCCCATCGGCAACACAGGTTGGGTCCGGCTCAAAGCCTGAATCTGGGACTTCTCGTCGACGGCCAGAACGATGGCGTGGTCCGGAGGGTTCAGGTACAGTCCAACAATGTCGCGCACCTTTTCGACAAAGAATGGATCGTTGGAGAGCTTGAAGGTCTTGCTGCGATGCGGCTGTAAGGCAAACGGCTGAAAGACACGGTGCACCGTCGACTTTGAGAGGCGATTGGCCTGCGCTGCCTGGCGAACGCTTCAATGGGTTCGGGCAGGCGGCTTGCTCTTCAGCGTACGCCGCAGGAGCGATGCCACCTTCTCATCGGAGATGCTGCGCGGGCGCCCCGGCCGCAGCTCATCGTAAAGCCCTTGAAGGCGATGCTCGACAAAGCGCTGCCGACTTCAAGTCCGGGGGTCATTTCGTTCCGTGGCAGGGAAGCAGAATCAACGGGCGTTCGCGCACAGCTCGATTCATGCCAGCTTGTATAGCTTGCCGGGGGAGGATATTGTCCTTCTCTACCCGCAGATTCCGCGGAGCTTGGCTCCCGTGCTGATGGCCCGGCTGCGTCAAGCCTGCTTCATGGGCGCTTACCGAAAGCGGACAATAAATCTCCCAGTTTTGTGTCATTGCAGAAAATATCCAGAGCGAGAAGTAGCGTTGCTCATTATGTGACTGTTACTGTTACGACTGTGCTGGACGTAATCTGCCCTGTGCCCGCATCGGTTCCCTTGACAGTAAACGTGTAGGTGCCTGCGGTGGTGCCGGCGACTGTGCCGCCTCCACCCCCGCCTCCGGAGCCACCGCCGCATCCCATCAGCGAGAGGAAAACACAGAGGACCACCACACCCAGCAGGGTGCGCCAACTGCGCTTGCGGGCGGGAATGCCGAAGAGTAGCAGGCAGGCCAGGAGCGCTCCTCCGCCGCCGAACAAGGCCTTTCTCAGCATGGGATGAGCCGTGGCAGTGGAAGATGCCGTGCTGTTGATCGTCAGCGTTGCCGTAGCGGCGGTGCTTCCCGTGATGTTGACCGACGAAGGCAGGGTGCAGGTGGGCGGATCAGTACCGCCAGCAACCGACGACGTGAGCGCGCAGGTGAGGTTGACCTGCCCGGTAAAGCCGCCGGACGGCGCGATCTGAATGGTGGAGGTGTTGCCTGTAACAGCGCCTGGAGCAATGGTCAGGCTTCCGCTGTTCGTGAGTGAGAAAGATGGATCGGACTGCACGGTGAATGTGGTGGTGGTGGAGGCGGTGATGCTCGCATTGTTTTCGTCGGTCGCAGTAATCCTGAGAGTATATGTGCCAAGGGATGTAGAAGGGGAGGTATCAATCGGCACGAATCCGCCTGAGGCTGAGTTTCCGGAAATTGTTGCCGAGCCGGGACCACAGGTCGGGGGACTGGTCGGATTGGCCATGGAGGTGCTTACGGAGCAAGTGATGCTCAGATTGCCGATGTAGCCATTCACAGGTGTGACCGTATAGGAAACCTGGCCCGGCATTGACGGGGGGATGGGCGGAGGTGAAGTGGCTGAAATCGTAATACCGGCGTTTGCGGGAATGGCGTTTACAGTCAGGTTGAAGCTAGTTTGTGCGGTAATTGTGCCGGTCTGGTCTGTTCCAGTGACTGTTATGGGGTAGGTGCCCGGAGTGGAGCCATAAAGGGTTGCGAGTGAGAGGGTCGTGCTGATTGCCGTGGTGCCAGTGACATTGATGTAGCTTGTGTAGCAGGACCCGTCAGGGTATGCATTGCAGGATAGAGTCACAAGACTCTGAAAGCCTCCGGATGGTGTGAGTGTAATGGTGACTTGCCCTGTCTGGCCAGCGGTTACGGTAACATTGCCACTGTTTGTGAGGGTGAAACTGCCTACGCCCGCCGTGTTGTCTACGGTTGTTGTTCCACTGGAGGATGTGTAGTTAGCATCGCCACTGTAGGTGGCGGTGATGACATTGGAGCCGGAGGCGAACTGCGATGTTGCGGCAGAGCCGGTGGCGGTGAGAACGGTGTAATAGGTTCCACCTGTTTGCTGGGTGGTAGTGGTGAAGCTGCTGGTGGTGAAGAGGGTCTTGCCGCCCGTGCTGACGGTGACGGTTCCGGTAGGTGCGCTGCCCACGTTTGACGGGGTAGTTACCTGGACCTGAACACTGATGGGACTGGTGGTATTGAAGGTGGAAGGTGACGCGGTAACGGTTGTGGTGGTGGCAGCCGGGACTACCGTGACCGACTGTGCGGTGCTAGTGCTGGCGTTGAAACTGGCGTCGCCCGAGTATGTAGCAGTGATGCTTTGCGAGCCGGTGGGCAGAGTGGCGGGAGTTGCGAGCGCGGGGTAGGATGCGAGGTTTCCGCCGCCGACGTTGGCGGTGCCGATGGAGGCGGCGCCGCTTTGAAATGTGACGGTGCCAGTGGCCACGCCCTGCGTGTTGCTGCCCTCGGCAGTGCCGGTAATCTGTGCATTCAAAAAGACAGCAGAGCCGTAGGGAATGCTGTTGAGGTTTGTAATGGCTGCGCCGGTCTGTGGATTTTCAGCATTGACAGTAAGTGTCGTGGTGCTGGCTTCCGGCGTGATAGTGACGCTGATGGGAGACGAAGTGCTGGAGGCGTTGCTGGTGTCGCCGCTGTAGCGCGCCGATACCGTATAACTGCCGCCCGGCAGGCCGTTATAAGTTGCCGTACCGGAGCCGCTGGTTAAAGGAATGGTGAACTGGCCGTTATTTTGTGGGCCACTGGCAGTCCCACCCGTGGTTTGATTGGCGGTGTCAATGATTCCGACGATTCCTGTGGCCGATGAGGGATTGACGCCGACGCTGAAGCTGAGAGAGGTTCCGTGCACGGCAGTGAGCGGCGCGGTCGATCCATTGATGTTCAGCGTGGTGGAAGTGGAAGACAGCGAGACGCTGTTCCAGTCGTTGACGAGGGCCGCGATATTGACGCTCCCCAGGCCGCTGGCCAGGTCGTAGCCGGTGGTTGCGTTGTATCCAGTGAGGAAGTTGTTTGCGCCGCAGTCCGGTGAGCCGGTCTGGCAATACACGGAGTTATTGCCCGTGGTGACATCGTGAAAATCCGAACTGTACTTCGATTGAGCCAATTGATAGAGGACGACATTTGCGTTTCCCAGACGCGAGCCCGTTTTCTGTTCTACGAGCGCGAGGATGCCGGCGAAGGCCGGCGCCGCGGCAGAGGTTCCGCCTACGCCGTCGAAGACAGCACCGCTGGAAAAAGTGCCGTTCGTGTTCTGGCAGTCGGTATAGATCTGGCTGGTAACGCCGTCGGCGACATTGTCGGAGCAAACCACCCAGGTGGCTCTATAGAGGCCGTTGCCAGCCAGCAGCGATACATCGGGGAGGTCGCGCGCGCCGTCCGCGGGAGTCAGGGAAAGCTGATATGCGGGTTTGGGGTAGACCTGGCTCACACCTCCGCTTCCCGCAATAATGTTGGTCTGGCTGTTGATACCTGTGTATGCCTCGTTGCTGCTGTAGTCTGTGTTCGGGAATGTCGAGTCATTCCATGGCTCTTCGGGAATGTATCCTTTGGCTGTCCGGTAGTAGGGCGGGGACCCGATGGTGGAGCCGTCGACATACTGGGAGAAGGAAGTGGGAAGAACGTCATAGTCCGTTCCTCCGACGGCGATATCCCAGGGTGTGGATGCAAAGCCGCTGACCGCGAAGCCGCCGGTCGCCTCGGTCTCGGTAGCGAAGTTATCGCAGCCCGCCGAACCGTTGTCGCCCGTGCTGACGGTGACGGAGATGCCCTGCGCCGCTGCCTGTTCCATCAGGGCATTGATCATCTCATTGCCGGTTGTGCCTAACTGGGCCTCGCATAGACCGAAACTGATGCTGAGAATGCTGACCGTGTTGTCGTTGATGGCGCGCTGCACGGCGTTGAAAACACCGGACGATAGATTGGTATTAGCCGATGTGTAGAAGTAAATTTTGGCCTGAGGCGCAAGACCTCCTGCGATTTCGTTATCGAGCAGGGCCTCGATTTCGTCTCCATTCAGACCGGGATCGGTGCCATCGACGACCACCGTGGGGAGGTTGGCCGAGGTGGTGGTTTCTCCCAGGAATGCTGTCCTGTAATTCTCCACATCCTGCATGGTGATGTTGGAATCCCCGACAATCCCGATGTCGACTCCGGCTCCGGCATAAGTTGTGCCCGAGGTGTAGCTGGGATTCAGATTGCTGTTCGGGGAGTCATAGATGGTCGCGGCATCGGCCGGATCGACAAACAGGTAGGGGGTATCGTTGGCCCCGAAGAGCGTGAACTGAGGCTGGATGGAATGGGTTAGAGAGTCGTATCGTCCACGGGTGCCAAACTGGAGCATGGGTTTGGGATGGAAGTCATTCAATGGCGCGAGGCCCGCAACGACCGGAGCCAGCGCGGTGGGAATTTGAGGGTTGGTAAGGTTGGCGTAATAAGTTTTTCCCTCAACGGCAAAGGCATGGATGCTGGTATGAAAAGCGCTCTGAATCTGGCCGAAATCGCCGGAGAACTGGATCATGTCGTGCGATGAGGGTACGGCCACGATGTGGAATCCCTTGCCTCTCAGCCATGACTCCACCGTTTGCAGATCACTCTCGCTCACCCCAAAGTGCGCGCCGAACTGAACGGGCGTTAGCCATTGGTGATATCTCGCGGAGGAGGGATTTTGTACGTCCTGAAGATACTGCGTGAGCGCCTGCTGCTGCGCGGTGCTCGGCTTGAGCAGAAGCATCAGCCGCCCTGTTGGCTCCGAGGCTGGAGCCTGTCCACGATCGAATCTGGCCTGCGCCAGGGGCGAAACGTTACCCTTCAGCGTAATGAGATCGCTGTCGTTCACCTGCGAGACGATTCGGTTTGCGGGTTGAATCGTGGGTGTTGCTTGCGAATAAGCGGTGGGCAGCACTACACCTATAAAACATGCAAGCATCACACCTAAATAGGGCCGGATCATCGTCTTCCTGCGATCTTTACAATGTTTCCTCTTCAGGCAGAGCGAACCTAGGGAGAAATTGACTGTAATGATAGGCTTCTACTCAACAACTTCACAACTTCATTTTTACTTTGATTGTCCTTTCATTGCACATGCTCAACTCAAAAAGAGCTGACCAAACGAAGCTGGATGCATCGTGTATTGCCCCAGTCTACCGATGCCATTGTTAGCTATTCAGTGATTGCCTAAAGCAGCCACAAACAGCGGGTTGCTTCATGCTGTCACATTGCAGATATTGGATACCGGATAGGCCAGGATATTACCCATTGAATCAAGATTGACATGACAAAATCAGCGACTCTGAATGAATCGCCATCTTCTCAAAGTGAAGCCCCCTTAGCATGAAAGTGTAGTTCTACGGGTTTCATAGTCTGCCACTGCGGCGCATAAGCCGCTCAGCAGATCCGGACCGACGAACTTATCGCGTCCCATGCAATAGTGGGGTTAACTGATCGCAAATCAGTCCACGCGTATGGCGCTTTGCTGGATTTCTGAAAACGGTTGCGAACTGTATATCACTGGATACTGCCCCGCTTCTCAGTACAAATAATTATCTACCTCTATCAGTGACGTGGGACCACCGACGAGCGTGAACGGCACGGCTTTCCGATGCAGCACACGATGAGCCGGACTCTACAGATTCGTATCCGACGTGCGAACGCCTTTCTGCAATGCCTTCTGGAAAAATCGCGCGCTTGCCTGGCCATAGCACTCCTTTCCGTTGCTCTCCCTGCGATCGAATCTATCCACCTCTCGGATACCGAACGAGAGATGACGTATTTTCCTGAAGCGCTCTTCGCCGAGCCGGGAGCTGTGCAACGACGCGGTTTCTTCCCAGCCGTTGACCATGAGCAGTGAATTGAAGACCGCTCTTTCAACCTGCCTGAAGAACGTGCTCTGAAGGCCGTCTTCATCGTAAGCCGGGCCACCGCGCCGCTCACTTCTGGAGGGTCGATTCGCTATGAATCTTTTCTCATACTTCTGCGACACTCGGCCCGCGGTCCCGCACGGCGTAAAATACGGGCGGTCACTTATTTACTGACATTTCCGCCTTGGAAAGAAGGATATTCGTGCACAAGACCATCGACGCCCATGAGCGCAAACCTACTCTCAATATCGCGGCTCTGGTTGCCATCTTCATCGTCGTCGCTCTCTTTTTCGGCAGTTCCTCCGCTCTTTCCTGGTACGTGAACGCCCTCTGGTTCAATGCACTCGGCTATGGCCGCGTCTTCTGGAAGAGTTGGAGCCTGGAGTGGGGCTCCTTCGCCTTCTTCTTTGTCATCAGCTTCCTCGTCCTCTACGGCTGGTTCCTCACGCTCTGGCGTATGCATCAGGCAGATCTCCCCCATGACCGCGAGGTAATGATCGGCCAGCAGAGCATGAAGCTCCCCGTCCGCCGCGCCCTGCGCATCGCCGGAGTCGCCGCCTCGTTCGCCCTCGCCGCCATCGCCGGAAGCGCCATGATGGCAAACTGGCCCACCCTTGCGCTCTGGTTCAACGCTCCCCACGCCGCCGCGCCGCTCGATCCCATCTTCCATCGCCCCCTCAACTTCTATCTCTTCACCCTGCCAGCCTGGCAGCTTCTTGCCGGCTGGCTCATGATGCTCGCCGTCGTAGCCTGCATCGGCGCAACGGGCTTCCTCCTCCTCTCCAGCAGCACCCGGGCCGCCACCCAGGGACGCACCAGCTTCAGCTTCGCCTTGCCGTGGCGGGGACTCTCGCTCTCCTTCGCCTTCCTCCTGCTCATCCTCGCCGTTCAGGTGTATTTGAACCGTTTTGACACGCTGCTCGGTACCCACACCATCTTCAGCGGCGTCAACTACACCGATGCGCATGTCAAGATCACCGGCATGCTGATCGTCGCCATCGCTCTCATCTTCGGTGCTTGTGTCGCCGCATTCAATGCCTTTGCTGCCCCGCGCGCCAGCCGCCTGGTGCTGGCCATTTTTCCCGCCCTGGCCTGCTTCTTCATCGTTCAAGTCATCGCCTGGTACGTCAGCAGCTTCATCGTCAAGCCAAATCAGCTCAATAAGGAACTTCCCTACATCGCCCAAAACATCCAGTGGACCCGCCGCGCCTGGGACCTCGACCGCATTACCCGCCAGCACTTCCCCGCCGAAACCACCCCTGACGCCGCCGACCCCGACAACAACCAGGGCACCGTGCCCTGGTTGTTG
>JAJZIF010000047.1 GCA_021810735.1 Acidobacteriota bacterium | reverse complement strand
AGGAACGACTCGCTCTGCATAAAGAACAGGGAAAACGCCGAAAGGCCTATATCCGCCATCGAGTAGTCCACATCCGAGCTGCGCCGGGTATCGGAAAACCCCGCACAAACGCAGCGCAAGCCCTCTAAGAGCGATTCCAATATCTCCATACCTCAACACAGCACAGAACAGAACAGCGCGGCGGAAAATAGCTATTGCAAAAAGGAGAACCCCCGGCTTTGCCGGGGTGGCAGTAGAAGTTTGACAGTTCCGGGAGTATGCCTTTCCGCATTACTGTGAGCATAGCCCGAGCCATTTGGATCACATGGCTTTTGCTGTTGCGGTTGCCTTTGCTTTCAACGGTTGCGAAAAGGCCCCTTTGAGGGGCCAGCAACCGTAAAGCCTCCGGCTCTGCCGGAGGATACTTACTCAGGTTTCCTATGCCATTTAGAACTGCTGCAGAGCTGCGGTGCCAGCGATTGGCAGAGCACGCATCCGCCAACTTGTACAACATCAGGGCCTGATCTCGATCGAGTCTCTGCGCGGTCTCCCATGGAGATGATCGCTCTTCTCGAAAGGCGCTTTGACCTGGCCGTCGAGGTTCTGGAGTTGCTGGTCCAGGCGCACCAGGGCGGAATTCGCTCAAATCGTCTGACGTTAGGAGGCGAGTCGCCCAGATTGATGCCGAACCGCGCTGATTAAGACGGATAAGTACCTAAATGTCGGCTTGTGGGAAGCGATTGCGTTCACGAGTGCCGGGAGAATTGGAAACCGACCCACTTTCGAGTCCGGTAATGAAGGCCCCACGGCTGATAGCATCCAGAATGTGATCGCCCTCGACACTCCCATTCAGTTTGTCAAAGGAGTCGGCCCGCGCGTGGCCGAAAAGCTTAAGGAGAAGAACATCCGCGTCGTCGAGGACCTGCTCTATCATTTGCCGTTTCGCTATGAGGATCGGCTGAATCCGCGCTCGCTCAATGAACTGGTTCCCGGCGAAATGGCCAGCGTCATCGCCGAGGTGCGTGGGACAATTCTGCTGCGCACGAAACGCATGCCCATCTTTGAAATGACGGTGGGGCAGGGACCGTCCTCCATGAAATGCATGTGGTTTCACGGAACGTATTTGAAGGACAAATTTCAGCCGGGACAGATGCTCGCTCTCTACGGCAAGGTGGAACCGTCGCGCAGCCGCGCGGGGGCGTTCAAGATGATCCAGCCACAGATTGAAATTCTGCCGGGACCGAACGAGCCCGAGGAGACGCTGCTGGAAGTGGGCCGCATTGTCCCCGTGTATGAATCGCTGGGCGGCGCGCAGCTGAGTTCGCGCTGGCTGCGCCGCGTTATCTATCGGCTGCTGGAGGACCTGGGCGGCGTGCTGCCGGAAACGCTGCCGGTGGAACTGTGCGAGCGGATGCGGTTGCCGTCGCGGGCGCAAGCGTTGCGGCATGTACATTTTCCTCCGGAAGGGACAGGGCTGCGGCTATTGCAGGCGGCGGCCACGCCCGCGCATCAACGGCTCATCTTCGAGGAATTGTTTTTTCTGGAGCTGGGCCTGGAGCTGAAGCGGCGGCGCATGAGGGAGCGTCTCGGGCCGGCGTTCACCGCCGATCCGCGCGTGCGCGAGGCGTTGAAGCGGGTGTTGCCCTTCCATCCCACGGCCGCACAAAAACGCGTGCTGTCGGAAATCGTCCAGGATTTGCGGCAGCCAACGCCGATGCGCCGCCTGTTGCAAGGGGATGTCGGCTCCGGCAAAACGATCGTCGCGCTCCAGGCCGCGTTTATTGCCATCGAAAACGGCTATCAGGCCGCGCTGATGGCTCCCACGGAGATACTCGCCACGCAGCATTATCTGGCGGCGCGCCAGTTGCTGGAACGCTCCGAGCGTCAGCCTCCGTACAATGTCGTTCTGCTGACCGGCTCACTCGATGAAGACCGCAAGCGCGCCAACCGCGGCCGTATTGTGCGCGGCGAAGCCGACCTAGTGATCGGAACTCATGCGCTGATTGAAGAAAAAGTCGAGTTCGCCAATCTCGGCCTGGTGGTGGTGGATGAGCAGCACCGCTTCGGCGTGATGCAGCGATTTCGCCTGATGAAGAAGCCGAACACTGCGGAGCCGCATGTGCTGGTGATGACGGCCACGCCGATTCCGCGCACCCTGGCGCTGACGCTCTACGGCGACCTGGATGTGAGCGTACTGAACGAGCTGCCGCCGGGCCGCACTCCCATTGTGACGCGCCGCGTCGTGGATGAGCGCGCCGAGGAGGTCTGGGGATTTCTGCGCAAGCAGGTCGCCGCCGGTCATCAGGCGTACATCGTCTATCCGGTGATTGAGGGCAGCAAGGACGATCAGCCGGAGCTGGACTTTGCCCACGATCCGGAAGTCGATGCCGGATCGGATCAGAAGCCTGCGATGGCGCCGAAAAAAAATTCCGTCGCGAAAAAAAAGACCGGCACAAAATCGCGGTCGAAGACGGAATCTCTGTTCGAAAAGCCGGCCTTGAAATCCGCCGTGGCGATGTGCGAAGAACTGCGCGCGACCCATCTGGCGGGCCTGCGCCTCGGCCTGCTGCATGGGCGGCTGGGCGCGGAGGAAAAAGAAGTCGTCATGCGCCGCTTTCAACGCGGCGAGCTGGATGTGCTGGTCGCCACCACGGTGATTGAAGTCGGCGTCGATGTGCCCAACGCCACGGTGATGGTGATCGAGCACGCGGAACGTTTTGGACTGGCCCAGCTCCACCAGTTGCGCGGGCGCGTGGGTCGTGGCGCGGCGCGTTCCTACTGCATTTTGATGACAGCGGGAAAAGTATCGCCGCAGGCGGACGAACGCCTGGATGCGATGGTGCGCACCCAGGACGGTTTCGAGCTGGCCGAATTGGATCTCGCATTGCGCGGGCCGGGCGAGTTTTTTGGCACCCGCCAGGCGGGGCTGCCGGATTTCCGTGTCGCGAACCTCTTGCGAGATCGAAAACTGCTGGAGCTGGCGCGGCTGGAAGCTGCCCGCTTCGTCGAGAACGGCGAGAAAGAAATGTCGCGGGCCTCGGTCGAGATTGTCTGGGCCCATCTGAAGGCCCATTGGCAGCGACACTATGGGTTGGTGGAAGCGGGTTGAGGCGCGCCTGCGCCATCGACGACGGAACCGCTCTCCAAACATGCCCCAATTTGGACGAATCGCGTTGCCGGTGTGGTACCGTGCTGAAATGATCGTTGGCAGCGGCGTGGACATGGTGGAAATTGCGCGGATTGCCGAGGTTCTCGCCCGCTATGGCGATCGATTCTGCCAGCGTATATATCTGCCGGGGGAAATCTCCTATTGCCGGCGGAAGCGCAACGCCGCGGAAAGCTTCGCCGCCCGGTTCGCCGCCAAAGAGGCGGCTGCCAAGGCGTTCGGCACGGGGATTCAGGCAGGCATTGGCTGGCGCGACATTGAAGTGGTTCGGGCGCCGAGCGGACGGCCTTCGCTGGTATTTTACGGCCGCGCCGCCGTCGTCGCCGACAGGCTGGGAGTCCGAAACGCGGTGATTTCGCTGACGCATACTCGCACCCACGCTTTGGCGCAGGTTTTGTTGGAAGATGAGTCGTGATGGCGAAGGGACGGCACAACTCGCGTCTGAAATGGAATCGTTCGCAACCGGTTTCTGAAAAGCGCATCTATATCGTCATTCACTGATTGAATTCGTAGAACGCACCAGAGTCCAGGATGCGGGAGACCTCTGCTATGCTCGACATATTCAGTTTCGGGATGGGCGGCGCCGTCCTCCCGATCGGCCGACTCTAACCAGGAGAAGCTGTGCCAAATCAGCACGAGGTCCGTTGGTCGCAATTGAAGGTGGGCGGCCTGGTCATTGTCGCCTTGGCTGCGCTCACCGCGCTGATTTTCCTTATGTCTGGGAGTTCAGGCGGCATCTTCAACCGCCGCATCCTCGTGCATTCCTTCTTCCAGAATGCCTCCGGACTCAAGCCGGGTGCTCCCGTGAACCTGCAAGGCGTCACCATCGGGTCGGTCAAGAAGATCATCATTGTTCCCCAGCGCAAGCTGACTCCAGTCGAAGTCATCATGAGCCTTGGCCTGAACTATCAGGCGGCGCTGCGCCGGGACACGATGGCTTCCCTGGAGACGGCGGGCGTGCTGGGAGACACCTTTGTCGATCTTGACAGCTCCCATGCCACTGGTCCGCCACTTATGAATGGCGATCAACTGCCGACGACGGAGACGCCCAGCCTCTCGGATGTGATCAAGTCCAGCCAGAGCACCATTCAGCAGGTCAATGTGATCCTGGGGAAATTGAATGACATGGCCGATATGCTGGCTACCGACAAGGGAACCCTGGGCGAGTTGATCAATGATCCCGGGCTGTATAAACGCGCCGTCGGGACCCTCGCCCAGGCCCAGAATCTGGTCACGCAAGTCAACCAGGGCAAGGGCACGCTGGGAAAACTGGTCATGGATGACACACTGTACAACCACCTCAACGATACGGTGCTCCGGTTGCAGAATATCGCCGACCGGATCGATGCCGGCAAGGGTACCTTGGGCCACCTGGTGAAAGACGATGCCCTGTATAACAACGTGAGCCAGACCGCGTCGAAAGCGAACAATCTGATGTCGCAGATCGATGCGGGCAAGGGAACGCTGGGCATGCTGGCGAAGGATGAGGCGTTCCGAAACAAAGTCAGCCTGACGGTGTCCGATCTGCATTCGATCTTGCAGCGCGCCGATGCAGGCCAGGGAACCATGGGCAAGTTGCTGCACGATCCTTCCTTGTACAACAACAGCGATCAGGCGGTGGTGGAGATGCGGAGGCTCTTGCAGGCCATTCGCGCCAATCCGAAAAAATACTTTGTCATCCGCTTGCACATTTTTTAGAGGACTGCCTCGCGGACCGGCTTCCTCTCTCGATTCGAGCACTTGAACGCAATTCGAATGCAGGCCTGTTGCAGTTTCCGACGCAATCGACGAGTCCGTTATACGGCCGCCGTCGCATGCCGCGTCTGGTAAATAGACTGCCGATGGATTCTCGGCCAAGGGCCGGAGATGCATCCGTCAGTCGCTGGCCTGCCTTCACAGGCACTCTTCGCCTCGATTCCTTAAAGATTGCCTCGGCTGGCACAAATACGCTGGGCCTTTTACAATTGATGTGGAAGTAATCCAGACATTAAATTCTGCGTTGGCAGTCCTCTGCGTCGCACCCAAGACCAAGAGGTTGAAGGATACACATGAAGTTTTGGAAGTATAGCCGTGTCGCTTTGGCGTTGATTGGCTCAGTGGCGTTAGGCCTGAGCATCACTTGCTGCGGCGTCTACACCTCCGGTTACATGTACGTGACAGGGGTGCAATATAGCCAGATTGGCGCGTATAAGATCGACCACGATTTTGGCTACCTGACACCGGTCACCGGCTCTCCGTTCGCATCCGCCGGGGCCAATCCAGTGCAGGAAGTGGTCATCCCGGGAGGACGTTTTCTGGCGGTCGTCTACAAGGGAGCCAGCCAGACTCCGGGATCGGGAGGCGTTTCCATCTATACCATTGGCGGAGCCGGAGTGCTCGACTTTCAGGAGAATTACTCGAGTTCCGGTATCAATCCGGTTTCCATCGCCCTGGCTCCCAGCGGCACCTATCTATATGTTCTCGATCAGCTGGCCCCCGATGGATCGGGCAAAGGGGACATTACGGTTTTTCAATTCGCCACGGATACCGGCAAGCTGACCTTGATCACCAACGCAAATACCTTCAATACGAATGGCTCGCAGTTGCCGTATTTTGAAGTGGATTACAACCCAGTCCAGATCGTAACGCTGGGTCAGTACATCTATGCTCTGGATCAGGCCTACAATCCGACTTCCAGCAAAACTGCCGGCAATATTCCACCCGCCTGCGCCAATGCGCCTGTTGGCTCGCCATGCGCCACTCCGGATGTTTTCCTCTATGCCATCGCCAACTCGACAGGACAACTGACACTTACCCAGAACCAGCCGCTCGTCTTAGGCGGCGTCCTGCCTGGCGCGGCGAGTACGATGGCCGTCTCAGGCACTCAGAAATACGTGTACATCGCGGATACTGCTCTGGGCGCGAATCCCGGACGGATTCTACCCTTTCAGCAGGGAGTGGGCGGAGTGTTGGAAACCCTCGTCGGCGGCCCAACCAACAATATTCAGAACGGCGCCTTCCCGGACGCAATCCTGGCCAACTCCAACGGCACCTTCCTGTACGTCGCGAACTTTGGGCCCAGCGTCATTACCCAGCCGAACAGTATCATCACCGCGTATACGATCGACCCGACGAATGGGCAGTTGCAGACGCTTTCCACCGGTTTCTATCCGGTCGGCGGAGCGGGGCCGATCTGGATGGTCGAGGATCCCACCGACCAATATTTATATAGCGTCAATTACAACACCAATAACATTTCAGGAAAGATTATCGACCAGACCACGGGCCAGTTGTCGAACATGTTTAAAGGCACCACGTTTGCTACGGTTGGTCAGCCAACCTTCGTCGCGGTTACGTCGCGGGTGTACTAAGCCTGTGGATGGAGTATCGCTGGAGGGCCTCTGCAAGGACACCCTCCGGCGCTTCTCTCAATGGAGATCAATGGACTGCGCTGTTCCGATATCTGCATCGAGAAAGCAATCTTTGCATTTCCCCGTCTTTTGCGGCGGAGCGCTAGCAGAAAGTCGGTTGGCGCTTTTACAATACAAGTTAGGAACAACCCCTCAAGGCTTCAACAAAGAATACCCTGTTGCTGAACTCAAAGCCGGGGACAAAGGAATCGCATGAAGTGGAGTCAATACGGCCGGCTCACCTTGGCCTTGGTTGCATCTCTGGCTCTTGGATTGAGCATGACGGCCTGTAATCCAAGTTTCACGCTCGGGTTTGTCTACACTCTCAACACCAAGACCACGCCGGGCACGATTAGCGCGTATACGATCGATAGCGTTTCGGGAGCCATCACGCAGGTGGCGAATTCGCCATTTCCATCGGGTGGCCAGTATCCGGTTGCCGTTGCTGTGAGCAACAGCAACGGCAACAACGACTACCTCTATGTCATCCATGAAATCGACAACACTGTGGTCCAGTTCAATATCGGGACGGACGGCAAGCTGTATCAGGCCCACACTTACAACACGCCAGGCACCTATCCCATTGCGACCGCGATCGATCCCAGCAACAGGTATCTCTTCGTCGTGGATAGCTACGCGCCTGGATTCAATGGTGTCGCGCCTCCCAATATCAATCCGCTGGTAACCAATACGGTTCCTACCCAGGGCTGCGTCGTGGTCTATCCCATCAGCCAAACGGATGGATCGCTTGGCACGCCCGTCGCGGGGAACGATGGAAATTGCTTTACCATCGGTACCCCTGTCATCGGCTCGCAACCCATTGGCGTCACCGCGACCGCGTTTGTGAATTACCTGTATGTCGCCGACCAGGGCACGCACTCGATCTATGCGTATTCCGTGAACTATACAACCGGCCTATTGACTCCGCTGGCCAACAACAATTTTCAGGCGGGCGTAAAACCCAGCGCGATCGTCAGCGATCCAACCGGGCGATTCGTCTACGTGACCGACCAGTATCAAAATTTAATTCTCGCGTACAACATCATTAACGGAGGGTCGCTGCAATCCCAGGTGAACGGTCCATTTCCGACCGGCCTGTATCCCTACGGAATGGTGGTCGATCCACGGGCAAAA
Organism: Acidobacteriota bacterium; assembly: GCA_021810735.1. The sequence goes on along the minus strand of JAJZIF010000047.1, from coordinate 6,280 downwards.
TTTCTTTACGTGACCAACTATAACTCGAATACTGTGACCGCCTACACCATCCAGGCGTCTACGGGCAATCCCGTTGCGGTATCGGGGGGAGGGTACGGTACCGGAACCGGACCGACCTGCATCGCGCTGGAACCGGCATATGGGCGGTTCGTCTACACGGCGAATTTTCTGGATAATTCCGTGACCGGTTTCGAGCTCAATCCGCACACCGGAGTGCTCGTGACTGCACTGAACAGTCCATATCCGGCCGGTGGCCTGCCCGACTGCGTTGCCGCGTCCGCCAACGGCACGCATCCGGTGCAAAGCATCACTCCATAGCGTTCGCGAAAGTCCGCAAATTCGCTCCGCAAGAAAAAGTCCGCATTCAGCGGACTTTTTTCTTCCACCATGATTCATCTTTCCCCGCCATCGCTCCGTACGAAATAATACAGCGGATCTACAGATGCCGTATTCAAAATCAGAGGAGTCATTCTTCGGTCGCCGCGGCGACCGAAGAATCCAGAAGGTGATGACAGAGTTCACGAGGCGCATAATGTCTGGGCTCACTTCGCCGTACCGGGCCTGCTGAGCGAAGTCGGAGCGTTCAGAATGGCTCTCTACCGCAAATCGCCACACAAACGGTAAACGCGCCATACAGTCGCCGGGGTGGATGCGTGAATCGAAGAAAGTTTCTTCGCGCTACGGAGATTTCGACCATTGGACGATCCATGGTCCTTCGTGGCTGAAAACGAAACAAATCCAGCTTACCGAGGGAACGCGATACCGTCTAATTTCTTATAACCGGAGCGATGATATTCATCCCGTGCATCTCCACCGGCACAGTTTTGAACTGAAATCCTTGAACGGCAAGTCGACGGCTGGAATTTTTAAAGATGTAGTTCTGTTGCAGACACGCGCAAAGACGGAAGTAGCTTTTACAGCGAATCATCCCGGCAAAACCCTGGTTCACTGTCATCGGCAAGATCATATGGACCCCGGCTTCATGATGCTGTTCGACTATGCTTAAATATTTAAGAGAACTGGACCTGAGGATGCATCTGTCGCTGGCTCGAATCCGTCTGTCCATGGGCCTGCTGGCTCTGATCCTCATTTTCGCGGCGCATGGATTTTTGCATGCCCAGAACAACTACGAAATTCAAGTCTATCCGTCCGAGACGATTGCCCCGAAAACCCTGCTCACGGAATTGCACAGCAACTACACCGTGGAGGGCAGCACCACGACTCAGTATGGGATGCTGCCCACCCAAGGTCAGGAACATGAAACCATCGAGCTGACCCAGGGCATTACAAACTGGTCGGAAGTTGGGTTTTATATTTTTACCGAGGAAAAGAACGGGAGCGGCGTGCAGTGGGTCGGCGATCACATCCGTCCGCGCGTGCGCGCTCCTCTCAGTTGGCATCTGCCGGTGGGCCTGAGCCTTTCGAATGAGATCGGGTATGCCCGCGCGGCATATGCGAATCCAACCTGGTCCTGGCAGATCATGCCGATCGTCGATCAGACCCTGGGGAAATGGTACTGGTCCGTGAATGGAACCATGAACTGGGGTATCCATCCCGTCTCCCTCCCTCCCGGTTCCACCCCGGAAGAAATTGCATATTACTACCGCGATGTCTCGCCGCATGGAGTGACCTTCGGACCCGCCGCCACGCTGACGTATCAGCCTTCCAAGCTCTACAACTTCGGTATTGAATATTACGGATACTACGGTGAGTTCGGCAATTTCGTTTCCCTCCACAATCAGCAACAGCAATTCTTCCCGGTGGTGAATCTGTTCGTCTCGCCCAAGTGGGAGATCAATATTGGCGCCGGATGGGGAGCGACGGCATCCACGGACCATCTGATCGTGAAAGGAATCCTCGGGCACTACTTCAACTGGGGCGACTGGAAACACCATTAGTGTCCGTCGGGTATATCCGCCAGGCATCTGCATCGCTCCGCCACTCCGCGGAGCGATGTGCATTTATGCTGGGAAGCATGGCGTATTATCTTGGGCTGGATGCGGGAGGCACACGGACGGAATGCGCTCTCGCGCAGGATGACACCGTTCTTGCCCGCGCTTCCAGCGGCACCATCAAAATTCTGCTCGCCTCCGTGGAAGATGCGGAGAAAAACCTCGACGATCTGCTGCGCGCCATCTCCGCGCAGTCCGGCGTTGCGCTCGATTCCATCGCTTGCACCTGCGTCGGGCTGGCGGGCATTTCCGTGCCTCGCGTCGCGGACTGGGTCCGGCAGGCGTTGCAGGCCCGTGTCAGCGGCGATATTTTGCTGGCTGGCGATGAAGAGATCGCCCTCGATGCCGCTTTTTCCGGCGGCGCGGGCGTGCTGGTCGTGGCCGGAACCGGGTCGAACCTGATTGGGCGCGCCAGCGATGGACGGCTGATCCACGTGGGCGGCTGGGGCCCCGTACTGGCCGATGAGGGATCGGGAAGCTGGATCGGAAGACATGCGGTGCGCGCCGTTTTCGACGCGCTCGATCGCGATACCACCACCCTGCTGCTCCCAAAAATCCTGCAAGCCTGGTATCTGCCGAACGTAGCGGCCTTGATCGATGCCGCGAATCGCAACCCGAGCCCCGATTTCGCGGCGCTTACGCCCATCGTCGTCGAAGCCGCCCAGCAAGGCGATTTCTATGCCGCCCAGGTTCTGGAGCAGGCCGGACACTTCCTGGGAATGTATGCCGCGCTCGTCGTCCAGAGAGTCGAGGCGCTCGAAGGAGCGCGTGCCGCATCGCCCGAGGTTGCCTTCACCGGCAGCATTCTGCGCCAAATTGCGCCCGTGCGAGATGCGATGTTCGCCTTCATTCGGCGCGAACTTCCCGGGATACGAATCCGGCGGGAAGCCGTCGACTCCGTTCAAGGCGCGCTCTGGCGGGCTCGCCACGATCGACGCTCACAGCAGCCTGCAATTCCTTCCTGAACCATTCGATCCCTTGCGCCTGCCTTGGAATCGTTCTATTGCGGATGTACAGTTTGTAGAGTCATTTGTGGTGGAGAGTCATTCTGAACGGAGGTCGCCGCGCCGACTGAAGTGAAGAATCCAGACGATGTCCGCACCGACCACGCCGCCATCATCCTCTGGATTCTTCGCGGAGTTTATCCTGAGCGAAGTCGAAGGACTCACAATGACTCCTCTCATTTTGAAACCAGTATCTGTAAATCCGATCCCGCCGGTTTACGCGCCAAAGACCTGGCCGTCCAAAAGCGTGCTGCGAATTTCGCCCGAGGGCGACAGTACGGTGATGTTGGCCGGGCGCCCCGGCGCAAGCTCTCCATGCGTCTCGGCGAAGCCCGCCATATGCGCTGGATTCGTCGATGCGTACCGCGCTGCGACACCGTAGGAAGCTTGGGTGAATTTCACGAAGTTGCGCACCGCGCGATCCAGGGTCAACACGCTGCCCGCCAATCTTCCCTCATACATGCACCTTCCGTTGGCCACCGTCACATTCATCGTGCCCAGCTTGTACACGCCGTCCGGCATTCCTGTGGCCGCAATCGAGTCGGTGACGAGTATGCCGCGGTCCGGCGTCTTCGCCTTGTGAAACAGCCGCACCAGCAGCGGATCGACGTGGATGCCATCGCAGATCAACTCGGCGAACAGGTGGACCTCATCCAGTACGACCCCCAGCAGGCCAGGCTGGCGATGGTCGAGCGGCCGCATGGCATTGAACGTGTGCGTCGCGCTGACGGCCCCCGCCGCAACTCCGGCCTGCGCCTCCGGAGTGGTCGCGTTGCTGTGCCCCAGGCTGACGCGAATCCCGAGCCGAACTGCTTCCTGAATCAATTCAATCGCGCCTGGCAACTCCGGCGCGACGGTCATCACAACGATGTGGCCGCGCGCCGCCTCCCAAAAGCGCCGCAGCAGGTCGATGGAGGGTTCCTGCAAATACTCTGCCGGCTGCACGCCGCGCTTGCTGTGGGAAAGAAACGGGCCTTCGAGATGGATGCCCAGCGGTTTCGCGCCGTGAAGGCTCACGGCTTCCCTGGAAGTCTCCTTCGCTCGCTCGATTTGCTGCGCCATTCCTTCCAGCGCGCACAACGTCATGTCGATCGGTGCCGTCACCGTGGTTGGCAGGTAGGCGGCGACACCTCGGCTCGCGAGAAATTTTCCGATCGCATCGAATGCGTCGTCGGTGCCATCCATCGCGTTCTGCCCCATCGCGCCGTGCGTGTGGATATCGAAATAACCGGGGACGAGCGTGGCATCCGGGTAATCGAGATGGCTCGCCCCTTCCGGAGGCGCCAAGGCCCCGCGCGACTCGATGCTGGTGATGCACCCATCTTCGATGGTGACCTGGGGCGCATCGATTTCTGTCAGCGGAGTCAGCAGTTTCGCTGCCGTCAATACCGTAATCACAGTGGCCATCCCTTCCGCGGGCGTCTTGCCTGCATCCCAGTGTGCAACCAAGCGAACCGTCGCCCGGCTGCATGTCGTCGTGGCTGGAAATTCCCGCGCACTACTAACGATATCAAGGCCAGCCGCGTCGCGCCCGAGCCGGAACCCTGCACTCGGCTCGTCCGCTTCCATTGCATCGGCATCCGCGCCCATTCCATCGACCGTTTTTGCGAGTGCGTTGGCTCGATCTGATGTAGCATCAAAGCAAATTCGTGGACGAACGCGGAAAAATCAAAGCAGCTCTCTTGCAGCCGTGGGAGTTTCGAGGGATGAGCGTGGAAGGCCGAGCAGAAGTACCCGCCGAAAGCGCAGAGATGTTTCCGGGCGATCCGGTTGCGTCCGATGCGCTGCCCGGCGAGGGAACTCCGTCCAGGACCATGTCCCGCGCGCCTCTGCCTCTCTGTGTCGATCTGGATGGCACCCTGGTCAAGTCCGACACGCTGGCCGATTCGCTCTGCGTGCTGGCGAGGACGCATCCGCGGGATTTGCTGCGCTTGCCCGGTTGGCTACTCCGCGGCAAAGCTCGGCTGAAGCACGAAGTGTCCGCCCGCGCAATCCTGGATGCCGCCCATCTTCCGTATAACGAAGCGTTGATCGTCTATCTGCGAGAGCAATCTGCGAGCGGGCGACCCCTCTGTTTGTCCACGGGAGCAGACCGGCAATTGGCAGATCGAGTCGCCGTACATCTGGGAATATTTGACGCGGTAATATCCAGCGACGGCGATACAAACCTTACCGGAGTGGACAAACTGCGCGTGCTGGAACAGCGCTTCGGCCCCGGCGGCTTCGCCTACGTGGGCAACAGCCGCAAAGACCTTCCGCTGCTGACCGCATCGGGAGGCGCGATGCTGGCGAATCCGACGGTGGGCCTCGCAAGCTTGCTGAAGCACAAGAAAATTTCTGTGCAGAATGTCTTCCGCGACCGGGCTCCTGCGGCGCGATCCATTTGGCGGGCTCTGCGCGTCCATCAATGGGCCAAGAATGTGCTCATCTTTTTGCCGCTTCTTTTGGCGCATGCAATTGGTCTCGCCGCCTTGGCGCAGTCCGCGCTCGCATTTTTCAGCTTCAGCCTGGTGGCGTCCAGCACCTATATCGTGAACGATCTGCTCGACCTCGCCTCGGACCGAAGCCACGCCACCAAGCGCCGCCGACCATTCGCCGCTGGCGATCTTTCCGTGCTCGCCGGTTTCTGTCTGGCCATTCTTTTCTTTGCCGCGGGCATCCTCATCTCCATCCCGATGTCCGCCGCGTTCACCTCATGGCTGCTCATCTATTGCTGCGTCACGCTTGTCTATTCGCTCTATTGCAAGCGCGTTGTCATTGTGGATGTCATCATTCTCTCCGCCCTCTATACACTGCGCATTCTGGCGGGCGCGGCCGCTGCGAGAGTCCCCATTTCCGACTGGATGGCCGGGTTTGCCATCTTTTTCTTCTTCAGCCTGGCGCTGGTCAAACGCTTCAGCGAGCTGGAAAATCTGCGCGCCCGCGGAGCAGCGCCTTCCAACGGCCGTGGCTACCTGGTCCACGATATGGAGCAGCTCCGCGCCTTCGGTACGGCCAGCGCCTTCGCCTCCATCGTTGTGTTTACCCTTTACATCAACAATCCGGACGTCCAGCGGCTCTATCACCATCCGCAGCGCTTATGGTTGCTAACGCCACTGCTGATCTGGTGGATGAGCCGCGTGTGGCTGCGGGCTTCGCGAGGACAGATGCATGAAGACCCGGTGATTTTCGCGCTCACGGACCGAGCCAGTTTGCTGGCCGGCGTGGCGATATTTCTCATTGCGCTCTCCGCTTCGATATAACTAGTGATAATGCCAAGCAGATCGAAACAGCCCGTGTTCGAGTCATGGGGCCGCTATCCCAAACTGGACTGCCGCCTGGAAC
>JAJZIF010000046.1 GCA_021810735.1 Acidobacteriota bacterium | reverse complement strand
TCACCTCCAGATTGTGCTCCTCCTCGTCCCGATCCGTACTCTCCTGCCTCAGATCCGTCGCCAGGTAGATATGTTGTTTCTGCCGCGTAAATCCATATGCCACCCAGTTCATGCCCAGCCGCACCACCCTCCCCGCAACCAGCCCGGTTTCCTCGCGCAACTCGCCCCGAGCCAACTCTTCCGGATCTACATCCGGCGTCTCCCATCCCCCCTGCGGAAACTCCATGCATCTCTTCTGCACCGTGTACCGAAACTGCTCCACCAGATACACTGAGCCCCCCTCGATCGGGACAATCACCGCACAGTCGTCCTTATCCACAACGGAGTAAATCCCCTCCACCCCGTTGCTGCGCTCGATCCGATCCTCCCGCAGACGCATCCAGCGGTTGCGGTATACCTCTCTCGTCGCCAATGTTCTTATGCTCATGCGGCTCCTATTCTCCCACGTCGCGCCCATTCTCCCGTCGTCCACTTCCTGTTTCGGTCCAAAGCAGTTACTCTGTTTTCGGTCCACTACATCGATTTACATCAGGTCATTGCAGAATTTCGCTCCGGCCTGCTTCGGGGGGTTCGTTATGTTTCTTGGTCTGGACGTCGGCACTGGCGGCACACGTGTCGTTCTTGTCGACAAATCGGGTGCGCTGGTCGCCTCAGCTTCCTGTGCGCACGAAGACTTCCGCTCGCCCCAGCCCGGCTGGGCCGAGCAGGATCCCCACGACTGGTGGCGCGCCGCCCAGCAGGCCATCCGCGATACCCTCGCCCAGGCGCCCGGCGCAAAAATCCTGGCCGTCGGGCTCACCGGCCAGATGCACGGCGCCGTCATGCTCGACAACGATGGCAATGTCCTCCGTCCATCACTCATCTGGTGCGATCAGCGCACCCAGCCCCAGTGCGATTGGCTCCACGCCCAGTTCGGCCCCGGCAATACCGGCCGCGCAAAGCTCATTGAGCTCACCGCCAATCCCGCGCTGCCCAACTTCACCCTCACCAAACTGCTCTGGGTCCGCGACCACGAGCCAGAAATCTTCGCGCGCATCGCCCACGTCCTCTGCCCCAAGGACTACGTCCGCTTCCGCATGACCGGCTCCTACGCCATCGACATGCAGGAAGCCTCCGGCACGTTGATGCTCGACGTTGCCCGCCGCCGCTGGTCCACCGAAGTGCTGAAAGTTGCCGGTATTCCTGAATCCTGGCTGCCGCAGCTCTTCGAGTCGCCTGACGTCTGCGCCCATATCTCCGCCGAAGCCGCCGCTGCCACCGGCCTCCCGCAAGGCACACCTGTCGTTGCCGGAGCTGGCGATCAGGGCGCCGGAGCCATCGGCATGGGCATCCTCGAGCCTGGCTCGGTTTCAGCTACCATCGGCACATCCGGCGTCGTCTTCGCCGCCACCGCCGCGCCCACTCGGGATCCCCAGGGCCGCCTTCACACCTTCTGCCATGCCGTCCCCGGCCGCTGGCATGTCATGGGCGTCACCCAGGCCGCGGGGCTTTCCCTGCGCTGGCTCCGTGATACCTTCGCTCCCGGCGTCGACTACGACGAACTCACCGCAGGAGCAGCCAAAGTCCCCCCCGCCAGCGACGGCCTGCTCTGGACGCCCTATCTCCTCGGCGAACGCACTCCGCACCTCGATCCCGAAGCCCGCGCCGCCTTCATCGGCATCCACGCCGGCCACACCCGCAACCACTTCGTCCGCGCCGTCATGGAAGGCGTAGCCTTCTCCCTGCAAGACACTTTCACGCTCTTCGCCGAACTCGGTATCCCCGTCAAAGGCGTGCGCCTCGGCGGCGGAGGAGCGCGTGGCAAACTCTGGCGCCAGATTCAAGCCGACATCTACAACCACACCGTCGATGTCCTTACCGCGGAGGAAGGCGGAGCCTTTGGAGCCGCGCTCCTCGCCGGTGTCGGCTGTGGTGGCTGGGCCACTCTGGAGGAAGCCTGCGCCACGGCCATCCACGTCGCCGACCAGATTCCACCCCGGCGCGAAGCCGTCGCCCGGTATGAAAAGGCCTACCGTGCCTACCGCGCCGTCTATCCCGCGCTCAAAAATATCCACGCTTGAATCAATAGCCAAACGGGGCGCCAAGCCATCGGCGCCCCACTTCGAAGCTCCACTGCTTGACACCGGCCGCGATGCCACGACAGCCCGTCTGGCCAGTACAAGTCAGCCCCTACTGCACCGGCAACGGCGCCCGGTAGCCAGGCTTCGCAATCACCTCATACTTCAGCGGCCGATGATGCTTCTTATCCACGATCACCAGCGGCTGCCCTTCGTCGTTCACCAGCCGCACCTGGATGTGCCGGTACGTCCCGTCCCGCTTCTGGTCCGTCGGCGTATAGCTCAGCTCATACTTGTTCCGGATTGCGTCATTGATCTGCCGGAAGATATCCGGCATCTCCGTCTCAAACCGAGGCGCAAAATACTCTCCGCCGGTCATCCGCGCAAAAGTTCGCAGCTCATTGTCGCCCTGAAGAAACGTGATGTGCTGCATGGGGCTCATCCCGCCAAAGGGGCCAAACCCTCCTGATTCAGCCATGATCCGCGCATAATGCCCCGTACTGATCGAAAAAATCGTCACATCCGGCGTCTCGCGAATCTTCTCGAGCACTTGATCCAGCGTCAGCTTTGAAAAGCTGTTCAGCCCCGACGAAACCAGAATGATGTACTTTCTGCCCTTCACTCGCGTCAGGCGGTCCAGCGTCATATAGAGCGCGTCGAACATATCTGTCTCGCTCCAGGTGGGCATCACCAGTGAGTTCAAAGCCTCGTACACGCGTTGCTTGTTGCTGGTAAAGTCCGTCAGGATATTCGTTTGCATCGCATACGTCACCACCGCTACCTCATCATGGGGTTGCATCTGTTCGGTAAAGGTATATGCCGCATTCTGCATGTCATAGATAAAGTCGTAGTTTGTCTGTGCAAACTCCAGAAGCAGCACCGCGGTAATCGGGGCCTTGATCTGCGCAAAATGCGTAATGTTCTGCCGAACTCCGTTCTCGAAAACCTCAAAATTATCTTTCTGCAGGTTCGGCACAAACTGGTGCGTCTTCTCCAGAAGCACTCCCACATCCAGATCCACCAGTGGTGCATTTACGCTCAGGGAAAGGTGACTGAGGCCCGGCGGATTCTTGAATCGGTTCACTGGCGGCAGAGGCGGTGCAACTGCCGGTTTCACTACTTTCGGAATCGCAATCGCCCCGCTGTCTGCATTCGGCCCGCCTAGTTCGGGCGCCGCTTGGTACCCCGCCGGCTGCTGTGCACCCGATGCCCCTGTGGTACTTTGGCTTGCTGAACCGGAACCTGCTGTTGCGCGAGCAGGGGATGTACTCTCTCCAGCCGCCTTTTTCTGCGTTTTCTTCGCCTTTTCTTTTGCCGGCTTCGTTTGCGCCGCGGGAGCCGTAGCCGGCGCGTCGTATTGGGCTCGCATGGTCAAGGGGAGGAACATCAGCCCCGCAAGCACGGCAAGGTCCAGTGCAGATCCCAGTGCAGAGCGACCCGGATACCCCATCGCGATTCCTCAGCCCCTATTGTCCAGCTGCGTACTTCCTTCTCGCAAGCTCCAGGTCCGCCGCTCAGATCTCGCGTTTTCCTTAACCTGAACGGAGCCCAATATGGAAATCCCCGCCGCGCCGCCACCTGCACCAATCTGTCATCCCTGACACCGCGCCACAGGCCTTTGGCCGCCCGAAAATGCCATAATCATAATTACCGTGTTGCAGTTTTTTCAGAAACTCGCCTTTGTCACTGCCGCTTCTCTCCTGACGTCGCTTGTTCCCTCAACCTTGCTCGCTCAGCCCGCGAGCCCGCCACCGACGCAAAGTGCCAATCAGGCGGCGGCAAATCTGCCGCCGCTGCCGCCTGCACACACCACCTTTTTCCCACTCAGCCAGATTCGCCCCGGCCTGCAGGGCGTCGCCTACACTGTCTTCCAGGGCGACACGCCGCAACCAATGGGCGTCAAGATTCTCGGCCTGTTGCACGATGCCCTCGGCCCCGATCAGGACATGATTCTTGTCCGCCTCGAAGGCACCAAAGCGAACTATGACGGCGTTGTCGCCGGAATGAGCGGCAGCCCCGTCTACATCGACGGCAAACTCGTCGGCGCGCTCGCCTACCGCATCGGCCAGTTCAGTAAGGAACCCATCGGCGGCGTCACTCCCATTCAGGAAATGCTGCAGGTCCGCGATCTCAAGTCGCCCGCTCCGCAAATGCTCCTCGCTGGCCAATCTTCATCTGCTGCGGAAGCTTCCAGCTCCAGCCCAGCTTCGAGCTCCAATATCACGGCGACATCGGCGTACGGCTCCATCCAGCCCATTGCCACGCCCCTCGTTTTCAGCGGATTCAGCCCCTCAGCCCTCCACTTCTGGAAGCAGCACGCCGCCGGCATGGGCCTCACGGACATTTCTGCCCTCGGCGGCTCTGACAGCAATGCAAAGCAGCCCGGTCCGCTCCTGCCCGGCGACGCTGTCAGCGCGCTGCTCGTCAGTGGCGACCTCGAAATCTCCGCCACCTGCACAGTCACCTACGTCGACCCGCAGCACATGCTTGCCTGTGGCCATCCGATTACCCAGTTCGGGCCTGTCTCCATGCCCATGACCAAGGCCGAGGTGCTCGCCACGCTGCCCTCGCCGATGAACTCCTTCAAGATTATCAACACCACCCAGACCATCGGCGCCATCACCCAGGACCGCCAGTCCGCCATCATGGGTATCTTCGGCAAGCAGGCCGATACCATCCCCGTCGTGGTCCACATCGACGGCATCAGCGGCGAAGCGCCGCGCACCCTCCACCTGCATGTCATCGATCAGCCCTCGGTCACGCCCCTGGCCGTCATGGTCGCCATCTACCAGGGCCTCATGCAGCAGAACACCTACTCTGCTCAAAGCAGCTACCGCGTGACCGGCACCGTGCGCCTTGCTGGCTATCCCACCGTCAAGCTCGATGATCTGGTTGCACCCACGGATGGTGCACCCGCCAACCTTCTCGCCGCTTTGGTCGTCGGGCAGCGCTTCTCTCGCCTCTACGCAAACGCCGCGCGTCGTACCCCCATCGAGGGCGTCGATATCAACGTCCAGCAGATCCCCCAGCGCCTCACCGCGCAGATTATCGCCGCCCATGCCGATAAGACCACCCTCCGGGCTGGACAGCGCGTCACCATTGAGGCCTCCGTCCTGCCCTGGCACGGTGAAATCCACAACCTCCGCATTCCCATAACCTTGCCCCTCAATCTCCCGCTGGGAGCGGTTCGTCTGCTGGTCAGCGACGGAGCCACACTCGACCGCTTGAGCCAGCCGCAAGCCATTGGCGCACGCCCACTGAGCGTCGCCGCCACGATCGCACAGCTGAACAGCGATCACCCCAGCGACCGCCTCTACGTGACTCTGCTCGCTCCCGAGCCACAGGCCACGCTCGACGGCCGTACACTGTCAGCTCTGCCCATCTCCATGGCCAACATACTCCAACCGCTGCGTCAGGACCACGCGCTTTCGCTCCACGGCGAGTCTGCGATGTCCCTTATCTCGATTCCCATCAATGCGATGCTCACGGGGCATCAGGTGATCACGCTGCATATTCGGGACTAACCTCGGCATTCCCCCGCGGCCCAGCGTCATAACCTGAAACTCCCCCAGAACCTTCGCTGGTGCGGCCTGGGTGTGCGAGAGCGTGCTGCGTTTCTGTAGACTAGAGATCAGCATGATGCGCCGTCTGGCTTGCCTGTCTCTCCTTGGCTTCGTTTTCGCCTCGCCGTTGTCTTCCGCCCTGGCTCAGGGCACTCGTCTCTGGACGGAATCCACCTTCCAGCAGCTTGAGCAGGGCACACCCCACGGTGTTGCCATCGCCAGCGATGGTCGCCTCCTGCCCGGCCCGGCATCCACGCTCGTTTACACCACGCCCTCTACCTATGTCTGGGACGTGGCTGCCGACAAGCAAGGCAATGCCTACCTGGCCACTGGCTCGCCTGCCACCGTCATCAAGGTCACGCCCGCAGGCAAGGCAACCACTCTGTTCAAGTCCAAGGACCTCAACGTCCAGACGGTTACGGTTGGCCCGCACGGCAACGTCTATGCGGCAACGTTGCCCTCCGGCAAGGTCTATAAGCTCAATCCGCATACGGCTGACGCCACAGACACCACAGCACAGGTCATCTTCGACCCCGCCCAAACCAAGGAAAAACCCAAATACGTCTGGGCGCTCAAGTTCGGCCCGAATGGCGATCTTTACATCGCCACCGGCGAACCGGCCGCCATCTACCGTGTTGTCCCCGGCGGAAAACCCACGCTCTTCTACCAGAGCGATGAAGTCCACATTCACGCGATCGCCTTTACACCCAACGGCGATCTCATCGCCGGTTCGGTCGGCTCCGGATTGGTATATCGCATCAGCAAGACCGGAAAGGCGTTCGTTCTCTTCGACGCTCCCAAGAAGGAAATCACCTCCGTCGCCGTGGCCCCTGACGGAACCATCTACGCTGCCGGCGTCGGCGAAAAAGGCCAGAACACACTGCCGCCGCTGCCCGTCACCAACAGCAGTTCGGCCACCGTCACTGCCACCATCACGGTCGTTTCTGTTGGGTCCCTGCAGTCCGCAACTCAGAACGCGCTGATTCCCAACGGTAGCCAAATCTACGCCATCGCCCCGTCCGGCGTGCCCCGCGTCCTTTGGAGCAATCAGAACGATGTTGTCTACGATCTGCTCTGGACCCCCCACGGCCTGCTCGCCTCCACCGGGAATAATGGCCGTATCTACCGGATTCGCCCGAATGGCGACTACCAGGACATCGCTCACCTCGAAGCCTCGCAAGCCACCAGCTTCGCCGATACACCCTCCGGCATCTATGTCGGCACCGCCAACGCCGGCAAGCTCTATCGGCTCAGCCATGGCCAGGCGCCAGAGAGCACCTACGTCAGCCCCGTCTTCGATGCCGGCGTCTTCACCCAATGGGGCCGCGCAGAAGTCCAGACCGATACAACCAACGACATTCAGATGTTCGCCCGCTCCGGCAACATAGAAAATCCCGCCCGCGGCTGGACCGACTGGCATCCCGTCACCATGAACCACGGCCAGCTCGGCGTTACCAGTTCCCGCTTCGTACAGTGGAAGGTCGTGCTGCACCCGGGTGCATCTATCAGCTCCGTCGGGATCAACTTCCTCCCTGTGAATATTGCACCGGTCGTCGATGCCGTCGTCGTTGCTCCCGGAGTGCGCGTCAACAAATCCTCTGATGATACGACCACGAAGGCCGTCACCATCAACTTCCAGTCGCAACCGAGTGACAGCGTCGATCTCAGCCAGCAGATCAGCCAGGGACCGCTCGCGGGCGTGAAGGATAAATCAGCCATCACCGTTCGCTGGTCAGCACACGACGACAACGGCGACAAGCTCGTCTACTCGCTCTACTATCGCGGCCTGCGCGAACACAACTGGCTGTTGCTTCGTAAAGGCCTGCACGGCCTGTACTACACCTTTGGAGCCGACCTGCTGCCCGACGGCATTTATCGCATCAAGGTCGTTGCCAGCGACCAGCCTTCGCACAGTCCGGGCAAAGGGCTCACCGGATCTCTGGTCAGCAACAACTTCATCGTCGACACTACGCCACCCTCCATCTCGCAGATGATGGCGACTATCCAGGCCGGCAAGCTCCACGTTTCCTTCACCGCGACTGACCCCATGTCCCCCATCGCCCGTGCGCAGTTCGCCGTCGATGCCGGACACTGGCAATTCATCGCCCCCATCGGCCGCATCTCCGACTCGCTCACCGAACACTACGACTTTACCGTGCCCTTGCCGAAGTCCCGCAATGAACCCGCTGCAGAAGTCCCAGACCCCGGTGAGCATGTCGTCACGGTCCGCGTCTTCGACCGCTATCACAACATGGCGGTCGCCAAATCGGTGGTCCATTAGCCGCCATGCGCTTTGAGCTCTTCGTTGCCGCGCGTTATCTCAGGGCTAAGCGTCGTCAGGCCGTCATTGGCCTCATCACCGTCATCTCCGTGATCGGAGTCGCGGTTGGAGTCGCCTCGCTCATCGTTGCGCTGGCAATCACAACCGGTATGCGCCGCGACCTGCAAAACCGGCTCCTCAGCTCCACCGCAGACGTTGACCTGCTTCGCAGCATGAATGACGGCATCCAGAACTGGGAACCGCTGCTCCAGCGCCTGCGCAAGCTGCCGCACGTCACCGCCGCCGCTCCCGGCCTCTACGAGCCCGTCCTCATCTCACGCGGCTCACTCGCCGGCGGAGCCATGCTCAAAGGTATCGTCCCCAGGGACGAGCGCACCATCAGCAATCTGCTCTCTCATTTCACGTCAGGCAGCGCCGCCGAACTCTCCCAACCCACCCCCGTCGGCGTCACACCGCCCCTCGTCCTCGGTTACGATCTGGCCGACGCTATCGGTGCAAAAGTTGGAGACACCGTGATGGTCACCAGCCCGCAGGGCGATCTCACCCCCTACGGCCTGATCCCCAAATACCAGCGCTTCCGGGTCGTAGGCATCTTCCACTCCGGCTTCTACCAGTACGACTCCAGTTTCGGCTTCATCCGCCTCAAAACCGCTCAGCAACTCTTCGGCGAGCCCGACGTCATCTCCATCATCTCCTTCAAGGTCGACAACCTCTACAACGCCGGCAAAATCGGCAGGGAAATCCAGAAATCCGCCGGACCTGGTTTCACCACAACCAACTGGATGCAGCAGAACCGGCAGCTCTTCGGCGCATTGCAGGAAGAACAGATCGTCACCTTCATCATCATTGGCCTCATCGTCTGCGTCGCAGCCCTCAACATCCTCATCGCCCTCACTATGATGGTCATGGAAAAAACCCGTGACATCGCCGTCCTCATGTCCATGGGCGTAGAACCAGGCCAGATTCGCCGCATCTTCCTGTTCCAGGGCTTCCTCATCAGCGTCGTCGGAACCTTCTTCGGCCTCGTCATCGGCTATACCATCTCGTTATTGGGACAGCATTACCACTTCATCCATCTCAGCGCACAAGTCTATTCGATTGACTACCTTCCCTTTGCACCGCGCATGATGGACGGAGTCCTCGTCACGGCACTTTCGCTCGGCGTCTCTCTGATCGCCACCCTTTACCCATCAAGTTCCGCTGCTCGCGTCCTTCCGGCCGAAGCTCTCCGCTACGAGTAGTCCGCCCTCGTTCCGTTTGCATAGCCACCTTCGTCACCGCGAATTACTGATTTAGACTTTTCATAACCGCGACACACAGCAAGCCCAACATGAGGACTTTTCTGTGACGACAACTGCCGAAGTCCAAGCCGCTCCTCCGGGGAGCTCGGGCACCCAGCGAGCCAAATCTCGGAATCAGATGGTGGACATGGTCAAAGGGATCGCCATCATCCTCGTCGTGCTTGGCCACGTCGGCCAGGGGATGAATCATCGGCATCTCCTTGATAGCGCCGGCTACTACCTTACAGAGAATTTCATCTATGCCTTCCACATGCCGGCCTTTTTCTTCGTGGCCGGACTGTTCCTGGATCGCAGCCTGGCCAGACGCGGCCCGCGTGGCTTCGCCGCTGAAAAGCTTCGCACTATCCTCTATCCCTATCTCCTGTGGCCCCTGTTGACCCTCCCACTCCTTCCGTGGATTTCCCGCTACCAGGCAAGCCCGCCACCCCCAATACTCACTTATTTCAAATACCTCCTCCTCGGCCAAATTGGATGGTTCCTTTACACGCTCTTCTTTATCCTGATGCTGGCGATTCTTACCCGCCGTCTGCCCATATGGCTCCGGCTCCTCATCGCCGTGCCACTCAGCTTCTTCTGGCCCAATACCGGCCACCATGGCATCGACGGCATCTTCTGGGAATACATCTTCGTCGTCATCGGTCAGCTCGTCGGCAGCCGGATCAGCAAGCTGGAAGGCGTCAACAAGTGGGCCGCCGGGCTGGCCTGTATCGCGTTGTTTGCCGCAATTGCAGGAGCGACCATTCACTACGGCTCTCTCGGCCTTCCGAAATTCCTTTTCATCCCATTAGGGCTTGCAGGAACCGCTGGCTTATTCCTCTTTGCTGCAGCCAATCCCGTGCCTTTCATCGCCCGCACCCTTGCATGGTTTGGCGAGGCCTCCATCGGCATCTACCTGCTCGCCGCCTACTTTCAGGGAACCGCGCGTCAGATCCTTTTTCAGGCATTTAACACCACCGCAATTCCACCCCATATCATCCTTCAGACCCTCGCAGCCACAATCTTCCCGGCTCTGCTGTATCACAACCGGAAGCGCCTCCACGTTGAGTGGTTCTTCAAGATGCCTATCCCGAAGATTCGTCGCCAGGGCTCTTGAGCAAACACGAATCACCTGAGCACACCTGCCACTTCATCAAAAATTCATTTCCCGCTCCATCACCAGTCTGTCTGGCACGTCTAATCGTCAGGCAGGCGATGACTTTCGTCCCCGATTTTCCACCGCGGCACAAGTGGGACTCACAAACCTGCTTCCCTTTCCCCTGCCAAGGGTGCTACAGGTAGATATGGAATCGGCGCAATCCCCTGAATCCCCTCGCAGCCACGCAGCCGGCGCACAGCCCCTATTGCGTCCTGAGGCGCCCCTCGCGCATCCATTTAGTATCAGGTTGCGAAACCTGCACAAGGCCTACCAGACTGGCCGGGGCCGCTTGGTGCTCTTCGACGGCCTCGACCTTGACGTCGAGGAGGGTGAAATGCTCGCCGTCGTCGGCGAATCAGGCGCCGGAAAAAGTACGCTCCTGCACATCATGGGCGCGCTTGATGAACCGTCCAGCGGTGACGTATACTGCGCCTCAACTCAGGTCAATCAGCTCACCCGCAGGCAGGCAGCCCAGTTTCGCAATCGGCAAATTGGGTATGTGTGGCAGTTTCACTACCTGTTGCCCGAATTTACGGCGATTGAAAACGTCGCCATGCCGCTGCTGGCGAGAGGAGAAACCAAAGCGCGGGCTCTGGAACGCGCGGAGAAGTGGTTGAAGGAAGTCGAACTCAGTGACCGGGCATCCCACCGCGCCGGCGAACTGTCGGGCGGAGAGCAGCAACGTGTCTCGCTCGCACGCGCGCTCGTCACCGAACCCCGCATCCTGCTCGCCGACGAACCAACCGGCGACCTCGACGCCAGAACCTCCGGCGTCGTCTTCGATCTCATCGAGCAGCTTCACCGGGCCCACCGCCTCACCTCTGTCATCGTCACACATAACATGACGCTGGCGCGGCGGTGCTCACGTATCCTGCGGCTGGAATCCGGCCGCCTGACTGTAATCTCGCCAATTGCGGAGAACTAGCCGATCGTCTTTTCCAAGACAGGACTCCAAAGAAGGCGGAAAATAGAAGTAGATTCCGTAATGATGGGCTGTATCCGGTCTCGCCGGAAAACGGCCTTCCGGTTGTCCATCTTTAGCCAGGTTTTAGGCTCGGACGACGAACAGGGATGAAGGGATGAGCGATTCAGGGACCTGAAAGCAACGACTTTCAATATCCCCAAACGCAAAGCCTTTCCCAGGGGGAACATGTTCGAACGTTACACAGAAAAAGCACGGCGCGTAATCTTCTTCGCGCGATATGAAGCCAGCCAGTTCGGCTCGCCCTATATCGAAACCGAGCACCTGCTGCTCGGCCTGCTCCGCGAAGACAAAGCTCTCACCAATCGCTTCTTGCGCTCGCATGCGTCCGTGGAATCGATCCGCAAGCAGATCGAGGGCCACACCACCATTCGCGAAAAGGTTTCGACTTCCGTCGACCTGCCGCTTTCCAATGAATGCAAGCGCGTACTCGCCTACGCCGCCGAAGAAGCCGAGCGCCTTTCGCACAAGCACATCGGCACAGAACACTTGCTGCTCGGCCTGCTTCGCGAAGAAAAATGCTTCGCTGCGGAAATCCTGCAGGAACGCGGCCTTAAGCTGCTCGCCATCCGCGAGGAACTCGCCCGCGCCACCCAGGAAAAAGCCCCGCCCGCCCAGCGCAATCGCGAATCAAGCCTGCTGTCGGAATTCTCCCGCGATCTTACCCAGGCTGCACTCGATAACCAGCTCGATCCGCTCATCGGCCGCGATGCGGAACTCGAACGCGTGATCCAGATCCTCTGCCGCCGCACAAAGAATAACCCCGTGCTCATCGGCGAGCCCGGCGTCGGCAAAACCGCCATCGTCGAGGGCCTGGCCCAGCGCATCTCCGACGGCGATGTGCCCAGCTTCCTTGCCGACAAGCGCATCCTCGCACTCGACCTTTCGCTCATCGTCGCAGGAACCAAGTACCGTGGTCAGTTCGAGGAGCGCCTCAAGACCATCATGAAAGAGCTGATGGAAAATCAGAACTCCATCATCTTCATCGATGAGCTGCACACTCTCGTGGGGGCAGGCTCCGCTGAAGGCTCGCTCGACGCGGCCAATATCCTCAAACCCGCGCTTTCCCGCGGCGAAATCCAGTGCATCGGCGCCACCACCCCCGGCGAATACCGCAAGTCGATCGAAAAAGATCGCTCGCTCGAGCGTCGTTTCCAGGCCGTCAAAGTACCGCCGCCCAACGAAGAAGATGCCGTCAAAATCATCATGGGCATCAAGGACCGCTATGAAAAATTCCACGCGGTCAGCTATACCGACGATGCGATCGAATTCGCGGTCGCGCACTCCAACCGCTATATCCCCGATCGTTTCCTGCCCGACAAGGCCATCGACCTCATCGACGAAGCCGGCGCCCGCGTCAAACTCCGCCAGACTTCGCTCCCTGAGGAGATCACCGAGGTCCACAAGCGCATCAAGTTCATCGTGCATCGCATGGAAAACGCCATCGCGAATCACGAGTTCGAGAAAGCCCGCTTTTACTCTGACGAGGAACGCAAGGAGCGCGAAAACCTCCGCACTCTGCGCGAAAAATATCACCTCGACGACTCCACTGCCGGCATCGTCGGCCGCGAGGACATTGAGGACGTGGTCAGCCGCTGGACTGGCGTGCCCGTCACATCCATCAAGGAAGAAGAAACCCAGAAGCTGCTGCGCGTCGAAGGCGAACTGCACAAGCGCGTTATCTCGCAGGAGAAAGCCATCTCCGCCCTCGCCCGCGCCATTCGCCGCTCCCGTGCCGGCCTCAAGTCGCCACACCGGCCCATCGGTTCATTTCTTTTTCTTGGCCCCACCGGCGTCGGAAAAACTGAAGTCGCTCGCACCCTCGCCCAGTTCCTCTTCGGCAGCGAAAAAGCCCTCATCCGCTTCGACATGTCCGAGTTCATGGAGAAGCACTCGGTCTCCAAGCTCATCGGTTCGCCTCCGGGCTATGTCGGCTATGAGGAAGGCGGTCAGCTCACCGAGCGCGTCAAGCGTTCGCCTTACTCCGTCGTCCTGCTCGATGAAATCGAAAAGGCGCACCCGGATGTCTTCAACATCCTGCTGCAGGTCTTCGAGGATGGCCAGCTCACCGACGGTCTCGGCAATACCGTCGACTTCAAGAACACCATCCTCATCATGACCTCCAACATCGGCGCGCGGCACCTGCAGCGCAAGCAGGGCCTTGGTTTCCAGAGCGAGCGCGAAGATATCGTCATCGACAAGGTCGAGGACCTCGTCCGCAATGAGGTCAAGCGCACCTTCAACCCCGAGTTCCTCAACCGCATCGACGAGATCATCATCTTCCAATCGCTGACCGACGCTGACCTCATCCAGATTCTCGAACTGCTCGTGCAGCAGCTCAACGCGAACCTGGCGCAGAAGGCCATCACCATCTCGGTCAACGAGGAAGCCAAGAAATGGATCCTCGAGAAGACGCTGATCGACCGAACCTACGGAGCGCGTCCGCTGCGCCGCGCCCTGCAGCGTTACGTCGAAGATCCCCTCTCGGAAGCACTCATTGCCGGCAACATCCCCGAGCGTCCGGCCTTCCTCGAGGTCTACCTCGACAACAACCAGCTCTTCTATCGCCCGGTCGCCCGCGACGGCGAAGACCAGAAAACCGAGGGCATCCTGCTCTACAGCTAACCGCCCTCCACTTGCACACAAAGGCCCGGCATCCCGCCGGGCCTTTGCTTCTAGTTACAGCCTAAGCTGCTTGAATGACACCGGACCTGAATCAATATGGTCAGCGCCGTTTCACCTACCTAACACCTCAAAATAAATAGAGCGCCAACCTATGTAGAAAAAGCACCAGACGTGCGGGATATTTCGCATGTAGGCTGGGTATCCATAAAATACTCTTGACACTAACTCGAATAAGAGATTTACTCACTGCTGTCCAAATTAGCGTGCAACGAACTGGCGGCATAGGGAAAACTGCGGTGTTTTCAGGCTGATGGTTGAGTTCCGGGGATGAGGTTGTCATTTCTGCTGTCCAAATGAATTGCAGG
>JAJZIF010000045.1 GCA_021810735.1 Acidobacteriota bacterium | reverse complement strand
TTCCGTCACGGTGTCCATGGCGGCGCTGAGGAGTGGGATGTTCAGGCTGATGTTGCGGGTGACTTGCGTCTGCGTGCCAACCTGCGTCGGCACCACTTCACTGTAGGCGGGAATGAGTAGGACATCGTCGAACGTGAGGGCTTCAGGAACAGGGAGGTCGATCATAATGCACAGGCCGGGATGGGAAGACAGGACTGACGGATTCGATTCCGCGTTGCAGCACGGTCGGTCGGAGGTGGCATACCTGATTGTAATGTCCCGCCTATCTTAGGGCAACCGAGGCTTCTAACGGCATCGGTTCAGGCGAAGTTTCGCCCCCACTCAAGCGTCGCCGCGGCGGGTTGCAGTGGCGACCTAGAATGGGGCATCCGGCTCCCAGATTTCAGGTGTGGGCAGCCGGCCGGTTACCTTACGAAGATTCCTGGCCCAACCAACCGTATGCCGTCACGTTGAAGCCTGCTTTTTTCAGCTTGATCGACATCGAGTGGATATGGCCGTGCCCAACGATGAATAGCCCAACCGTGCGATCTTCCATCGCGCTCTGGATATTCCTCAGCATCCGTTGCTCCCGATTCTCCTGGTTATCCAGCGGGCCATGTTCGCTCATTGGTGGCGCATCATCGCAATTACGCAGCATGCCGTCGTGGTAGGGGTGGTGAACATGGGCAAAACAAAATGTTCGAAATTCTGCCTCAGGCGGCGTGCCAACGTTCCTGTAGGCAACCGCGTCTTTCGCGAGTTTCGAGGCAAATGACGCCTGCTTTTTCTCGGTCCACTCTTCCATTAGCATGGTGACAGCAAACTTCTCGATGAGGAATGACAAGCGCGCCTCCAATTCTTTGTTCTTTGGATGGCCCACATCCTGAAACTCATGGATAGTGCCAAGCACGATGACGCGGTTTGTCACCAACTCCCGGTCCAATTCGCGACGTAGTTCAGCTAGCCTTCGGGCGCGTTCATACAAGACGCCCGCTGTATTAGGGACATCAGTATTGGCTAAACATTTGATTTCATATTCAAGGCTTTCGATCTTTTCTTTTAGGAGTGCGCTTACGCCTCTCAATTCACGATTCATGATGGACCTCAATGCCCAGGAGTACGGCCAAGATTTTTCCCGCTGTTGCAATCCTACAGAGGAGTCGCGGCTGCATTCCCGCGTCACTTGCTCAGAAGTTTCAGTAGCAACTTGTCCTGAAGCAAAACCTCAAGCAGCGACCGGTGGCAGGATAGGATATGTTCTCTCTGCTCTGCGCTGAAGAAGGATTCAGGCCTTATCTGTCCTTTTGCCGAATTGCAGAACCGGCACAAAACGATACCGTTGGGGCGTATCGAGGCTTTATCAGCAGTCCGAAGCGCAAAGTTGCCACCCTCGTTCTTGGAGAGACCGTAGTGATCCAGCGTAAGGTTCTCCGGTGATCCGCAAAGCACGCACGCGTGGTTAAATGCGGCAAGCACTTTATTTAGCAATCCCTTCCTGAAGTAGTTATCGATTCCGTTTCCGCGCCTGTAATCCGTGGTGACAATGCAGAATTGATGACGATCGTAGTCAGTCTCTAGATTACGGAACGAATCAGCCCGCTGTCGTTGCTGCTCTTCGTTCTTTGCGAGTGTTTCTGCCTCCCGAGCGTTTTTGAGAATCTGAGCCTTGATGCGCTGCCGTTGCCATCCTGGTTCGCTTGCGATGCGAATTCCTAACTCTTCGATTGCGCGTTTGTACCAATCAAATTCATTGTGGCGGGTGTGAGAGTTTATCCGTTTCGCAATCTCCATAAGGAGACGGTCTTTGGGAAATCCCAACAGCTGAATCCGGAACGTAGAAGTTGAAGCATAGAGTTGATCTTTTCGCTGATCGTACGATCTTTGCAACTCATCTCGTTCGATTTTTAAGGCCTCGAAGACAGCGGTAAGTTTGAGCAGACGCGCTCGCAGTTCTTGCATCGACGATTCTCTGTTTCTTCTGTTTGTATAGAGCCCGCACGCGCCACACCAAGTCAGAAGGAAATTCATGGACCAATCAACGTCGCGCTCCGCTCCGCAATATATGCGGATGATTTTCCGATTCATGGTATGGGACATCGAACTAGGCATTGCTTTCCTCACCCGCTTGCTTTACAAGATTATCGGCGACTCATGGAATGGTGACTTCAGACTTCATGCAGGAATTCGTCAAAATCATGCTTCTCCCGGCCGAATGAATTGGTGGTCTCAAAGTAGATGCTCTTCTTCTGTCCCGATTCGTCTGTATAGGCGTGCATGCTGAAGGTCTTGCCTTGCTCGTCCGGCGCAAGGGAGAAGTGCGGCCCATCCTCACGCCTCCAAAGGAAGCCGCGCATCAGCCAATATTCCGCTGACACCCTGACGGCATTACTGGGGGCGCAGATGCGAATCGCTGTGTCTTTCGAGTCGCCGGGTCCGCCGGAGGTGACGAAAGCAATTGGCAGTACCGGCTTGCCCTTCCAGTTGGCAGAGCCTGTCGAAAGGAACAGGAGCAGAAAACGGCCGAAGATGGGGGTCGCCCACGGGACCATTCCGATGCGCATGTCGAGACTGAGCATGGCCCAAGGCGGGTTCTCGAGCGACAGCTGCGGCTGGACAGACGAAGCTGCCTCCACCTCTCGCGCCATGGTGTCGCACCGGGCGCTGAAGGTTGCATGGTCTCCGGCAAGAAAGGTGGCAATCAGCTTCTCGCACCACTGCAAGGAAGGCTCGGAGCCGAAATGCTTTCGGAGAGATGGACAAAAGAGCAGTTTCCAAAATGCGATGAGGGATTCGTCCGAATTCAAACCACACAGCAATGAGTTTCGTGACATGCAACAAGAATACTCAAGCCAGCAGGAGGCTTAAATGGGGCATTCGGCAAAGTGCATGAAATTAGTGGACTCGGGCCGATAGCTGCCCATTGAATGACAGGCCAGCGCGCCCGTTTGAAATCCGGCAGAAACGGGCGTATTCTGGATGGGTAGATGAGTTTGTCCTGAGTTTGTCCTGGGCAGCCTGTGGCAGAGTAGGCCGGGGCGGGAGAAATGAGTGGGCGCGAGCCCACTTTTTATTTGCTCTGGACTTCCATCGCAAAACTGCCCCGGCGTAGATTTCCATGGCCCTTGATTTGGATAAAATTCGCGCTCTGGCGGACCGTGTCGCCGCGTCGCATGGGTTGGCCGTGGTGGAAGTGGAATATCTTGGCAGTCCCAAGCATCGCGCCTTGCGCATCTATATAGAAAAGGACGCAGCGAACCGCGCCAAGCTCGCTCTCGAAAAGGAAGCCGAAGAGGACGAGTTGAAACTGCCCGAGCATATATCTGTCGATCAGTTGGCCGGCATCAAAGTGGAAGACTGTCAGGTATTCAGCGAAGATTTTGGGACCGTACTGGATGTAGAGGAATTGGTTCCCGGGGCCGAGTATACGCTGGAAGTATCCTCGCCTGGGTTGGACCGCAAGTTGCGCGGGCACGACGATTATGCGCGGTTTGCCGGGAGTCTGGCGAAGCTCCGGACGATGGAGCCAATCCATGGCAACTCCCATTGGCAGGGACGCATTACGAACGTGACGGATGAGACGCTGGATCTGGATTTGAGCACGGTGAGCAAGAGAAAGAACAAGGTGGAAAAGGTGGCCGGGGAAAAGGTCACCATCGCGTTCTCGAACATTTTGAAGGCGAACCTGATTCCTGAAATTTAGCTATGCAAGCAATTCCGCCAGACAAGGCTGAGACGAATTATGGCAAGTGCACTCTACGAAACGATAGAAGTTTTGAGCCGGGACAAAGGCATCGATCCGCAGATTGTGGT
This sequence comes from Acidobacteriota bacterium, assembly GCA_021810735.1. Next base: position 10,615 of record JAJZIF010000045.1, on the reverse strand, counting down.
GAACGCGGTCGAAGATGCGATTGCCCTGGCGACGCGCAAATACTATAAGACGCTGGAAAACATGCGTGGCGAACTCGACCGCGAAACGGGCGAGATTCGCGCCTACGCCTACAAGACGGTGGTTGAATCGCCGGAGTTGGTGGAAGATCCGCTGAACCAGATCAATCTGGAAGAGGCACGCGCCATTGCGCCGGAAGTGGAAGCCGGCGGCGAGCTGCGCTATTACAAGCCGACCGATGTGCTGGGACGCATCGCCGCTCAAATGGCCAAACAGATCATCTTTCAGAAGGTGCGCGAGGCCGAACGCGACACCGTGTTCAACGAGTATGCACATCGCGTGGGCGAGGTGCTGAATGCGACCGTGAAGCGCATCGAAGGACAGGATGTCATCTTCGACATCGGCAAGGCGGAAGCCCGGATGCCGAAGCGCGAGCAGTCGCGGCTGGAACAGTTCGCGGTCGGAGAACGCGTTCGCGTGGTCCTGTTACGCGTGGATCGGAATGCGCGCGGACCGCAGGTCGTTGTCTCCCGCGCCGCAAAGGAACTGGTGCAGAACCTTTTCCAGAGCGAGGTTCCAGAGATCTACGACAGCACGGTGGAGATCCGCGCCATTGCGCGCGAGGCGGGCGAGCGCACCAAGATCGCCGTGGTATCGCGGGACAAGGACGTAGACCCGGTCGGCGCCTGCGTTGGGATGAAGGGTATGCGGGTGCAGTCCATCATTCGCGAGCTGCGCGGGGAAAAGATCGACATCATCGAGTTCAGCGAAGAGATCACAACATTTGCGGAGAAGGCGTTGCAGCCCGCGAAAGTGAGCCGCGTCAGCATCGTCGATCTGGCGGACAAGCAGATCGAAGTGATCGTCGATGACACGCAGTTGTCGCTGGCCATCGGAAAGAAGGGCCAGAACGTGCGCCTGGCGGCGAAACTGCTGGGCTGGAAGATCGACATCAAGAGCGAGGAAGAAAAGCGCCAGGAGGTCGAGCAGCAGATGCAGGCCATGGCGGGTCCAGTCACAACCGTCATCGAGCAGCTCACCGAATTGGGCGAGAGCACCATCCAAAAGCTGATCGCCGCAGGCATTACGACCGTGGAGGGATTGGCGGATATGACCCCGGAAGAACTCGAGGAAGTTCCTGGCATCGGAGAGAAGACGCTGGAAAAGATTGGCACAGCGGTGCGCCATTATTTTGCGCAGCTGGATGCGAGCGCGGACACGGATGCCAGTCCGCTGGGAACAGAAACTTCTGAAGAGGAAGACGCCAACGAGGCGGCACTGGATCGCGAAGCTGGCGCCGGAGCCGATCTGGAAGTTGCGGATGCCGATGGCTCTATGGAACCCGAGGAAGTCGTTGGGCGCGAGTCCGGAGAAGTTCCTATTCTGGACATCGCCGACGAGACTGAGCCAGATGAACTCACTGAGATATCGGAGATAGAGACTGCGGAGGCCGAGGGGTCATCGCAAAGCCTGATGAAGAATTTTCTGGAGCATGCCACGGGTACCGATAACGACGATCAGCCTGTCTCCGTGGATGCGCCCGAAGCCCGGGAACCCGTACTGGACAGATGGGAAGACAAGGAAAAGCCCTGAGAAGGGCACCCTGTCTGGCCGCATCGCGTGAAAATTAGCAATTCCGATGCGACTTTCAGGGGATAATGAGAGAAGATGCGCATTTGACGGCAGACCACGAGGCAACCGTATGAGCAGCTAAGAGTTTGGGAAAAGGCGAAAGAGGCGGATGAGTAAAGTTCGGATTAACGATCTAGCGCGAGAGCTGGAAGTCAAGAGCAGAGTGATTCTCGATATTCTCCCGGAAGTCGGAGTCACGGAAAAGAAGACGCACTCCAGCTCAGTTGAGGAGGACGAGGCAGTACGTGTGCGCGCGGCCCTCGGTCGCGGCGGCAGGTCTACGTCGAGCGCTCCCGGCAGACCCGCCGCGAACGAGCCGAAGCCAAAGATTGATCTCTCCAACATTTCCCGGCCTGGAGATGTATTGCGGGCCATTCAGCAGCAAAAGGAACAGCGGGAAGCACCGCGTGGAACGTATTCTGGCGCCACCGTTGCGCAGCGGCCCACTGTCACTGCGACGGCCGCCAGCCCTGCGGCGAAATCCACAGCGGTTTCCACCTCACCCGCGCCCGCTTCGGCGGCACAATCAGCGGTTAGCAGGCCTGCTTTCACCGCAAACCCCGTTGGCGCGGTACCTGCAAGCGCCGGATCTGCATCCAAGCCTGCCGCGCGAAAAATCGTTCCTTTGCCGCGACAAGCTCCACAGATCGTCTCGACCCCGGCAACGCCAACACCCGCCATCGCGTCCCGCCCGCCTGCCGGACCCGTGATTGTGAAACCGCCGACGTCCGTCTCGATAGGCGCAGCCGCTGGTGTCGCAACGCCCGCGAAATCTACACCGCAAGAGGCCAAGCCGCCGATTTCAGCTCCAACGGCGGGTGTTGTTGCACCGCTACACACCCCGCATTCGCCAGCCACGCATGCCGAAGTCTCGACCGCACCTGCGGCGAGCGTCGAACAGCCTCATCCTGCCGGTGCCAGCGTAGTTTCTGAGACCGCATCCGGCGCAGAGTCCGCAGTGGCCTCCAGCACTCCTGCAATTGCAGGGCCGCCAGCCAAACGCGTGATCATGCCGCAGACCGGACCTCGCCCGACTTACACAGCTCCGGCAGGAGCGGCGCAGACATTGGGCGGAATGCAGCGCGGCAAGCCGATCTTTGAACGTCCCCGTCCGCAGGGAGCGGGTGGAACGGGCGGAGCGCCTTATGCTTCTCGCCCAGCTACGGGTCCTGGAGCGGGACCCGGTAGTGTCCGACGTCCCATGCATCCTACGCGTCAGCATCCCACGGGCGCGCCTGGCGCGCGTCCTGGAGTACCTGGGCGCCCCGGCTTTGGAGCGCCGCGTCCCGGCGTAGGAGGCGCGCCCGGCATGGCGCCACCGCCTGGCGCCGGCGATCGCCCATCGCGCGGACATCAACAACGGCGCGGCGGAAACAATCGTTACGAAAAATCAAAGGAAGGGCCAATGAAGGGAATGGTTGCGCCGCGTCTCGGCGCAGCGCAAATTCCCACCGGACCTGTTCCGATCACCCGCACGATCACCGTAACCGACGGCGTCAGCGTGAAAGACCTGGCGGAGAAGCTGGATCTGCGCGCGAAAGATCTAATCGCCACGCTGCTGCAGCGGGGTGTCTTTGTCACCGTCAACCAATCGCTCGATACCGACTTGATCAAGGAAGTGTCGCGCCAGTTTGGGGCCGAGGCTCAAGTCATCAGCTTTGAAGATGAGATGGCCAATGAGGCGCTGGAAAACCTGCTGACGCAGGAGACGACCGGCGAGTTGGAAGTCACACGTCCTCCGGTAGTCACTATCATGGGCCACGTCGATCATGGCAAAACTTCGCTGCTCGATGCCATTCGAGAAACGGAAGTGGCGGCGGGCGAGGCCGGCGGAATTACTCAGCACATCGGGGCCTACAAAGTCCGGATTGCGAAGGAAGACTCTCCGGCATTCGGACGCGAGATTGTATTTCTCGATACGCCGGGCCACGAAGCCTTCACTCGCATGCGCGCGCGCGGCGCCAAGGTGACAGACATTGTCGTCATCGTCGTGGCAGCAGACGACGGCGTGATGCCGCAGACTCTGGAGGCGATCGACCATGCCAAGGCCGCGAATGTACCGATCATTGTTGCGGTCAACAAAATTGATAAGCCGGATGCACAGCCGGATCGTGTCAAGCAGCAACTAGGAGACCGTGGACTGGTACCGGAGGCATGGGGCGGCAGCACGGTATTTGTCGACGTGTCGGCCAAGAAGCGCATCAATCTCGACTTGCTGCTGGAAATGATCTGCCTGGTCGCGGATGTCGGCACTTTGCGGGCATCGCCGGACCGGCCAGCTTTGGGTACCGTCATCGAGTCGAAGCTGGATCGCGGCCGCGGTGCGGTATCCACAGTGCTGATCCAAAACGGCACGCTGCATCTGGGCGATACGTTTGTCGTCGGCAATACTTTCGGAAAGATTCGCGCCATGTTCGACGATCGTAGTCGCGCCATGGTAGAAGCGGGACCATCGACGCCAGTTGAAATCCTGGGACTCGAAAGCATCCCCGATGCGGGCGATGTGTTCACTGTGGTCGCGGACCGCGACAAGGCCAAGAACGTCGCCCAATACCGCAAGATGAAGGAGCGCGAATCGCAGCTGGCGAAGTCCTCGAGGGTGTCGCTGGAAGGTCTGGCAGAGCAGATCAAGCAGGCCGGCGTGAAAGAACTCCCGATCATCTTGAAGGGCGACGTGCAGGGTTCGGTGGAGGTCCTGGCCGAATCGCTGCCCAGACTCTCGACAGAAAAAGTGCGCGTCAATGTCATCCACTCCGGTGTCGGGGCCATTACGGAGAGCGATATTCTGCTGGCTTCGGCATCGAACGCCATCGTCATCGGCTTCAATGTGCGACCGGAGCGGAAGGCCGCCGAACTCGCCGCGCAAGAAGGCGTCGAGATCCGCCTGCACTCGATCATCTACGAATTGCAGGATGAAATGCGCAAGGCCATGTTGGGCCTGCTGGAGGCAACGATCAAGGAGAATTATCTTGGCCGCGCCGAAGTTGCCAATGTCTTCAAGATCCCGAAGGTGGGTGCAGTGGCCGGTTGCCGCGTCACCGACGGAATGTTCAAGCGCGATTCCGAAGTGCGTGTCCTGCGGGACAGCGTGCCGGTTTTCAAGGGCAAGGTCGCATCGCTCAAGCGATTCAAGGATGACGCCAGCGAAGTGCGTAACGGCATGGAATGCGGCATCAGCATTTTCAACTTCAACGACATCAAGGTCGGGGATGTGATCGAAGCCTTTACTGCCGAGAAGATCGCTGCCGACATTGGGACGGCGCTGGTCGATACGCCTGCCCAAGCCTTGACCCCCGCCTAGCAACGAATGGATGCGGCTGCGGAATTTCCTAAGCAGCCGCCTCTACATCCTGAGTCGTTCTCTCAGCATTCTTGACACCCAGCAGATCCAGGATTGGCGTTGTGATCATCGTGGTCACAAGGGCCATGACGACCAGCATGGTGAAGAGCGTTGGGGTGAATGCCCCTACATTGTAGGCAATGTTCAATACGATCAAGCCACCAGATCCCTTTAGATTCATCCCGTTGCCGAACATTGGCGACCGCAGAAGATTCTTGTGAAAATTTCACCGGTTTCGGTGTTGCAGTTCGAACAACGATCCAAATCTGCCGGCAATCAGGTTTGTTTCTTGCTTGCTTGGTCTTAATTCGACTCATATCCCGAAAGGTTGTGCTCGAAGAATCTTTCAGCCGCTCTTGTGCATCCGACCAACCGTGATAGAAGACAAAGATACCAGCCCTCCGAAGCCGGGTATTTCCAGACGCGCGAAAATTGGCCTTGTTGTGCTTGCGTTTGCTGCGGGACTTTTCATCGCAGGCCTGATTGCGGCTCAATATGCGATGCATCATGCGGGGCCCATGCTGCGGGCGCGGGTCATCCAGACATTATCCAGACGATTCGACAGCCAGGTGATGCTTGGCGAATTTGATGTTTCCGTCTTAAACGGCCTGCAGGTGGAAGGCAAGGATCTCAGTCTCCGCTCCAACGTCGATCCCACCTCGCCACCGCAGATTCGTGTGGGCCAATTCAGTTTCCACGCCGGATTGCTGGACGTGTTTCGTTCGCCCCTGCATATTGGACTGGTCCAACTCCACGGGCTGCGGCTGATGATCCCACCCAAGAATCAGCGTTCAGCAATGCCAAAGTCGAAAAAAAGTCACCGAAAAATATCGATCGTGATCGACAAGATCGTTAGCGACAACGCTGTGCTGACCATCATGACGGACAAGCCAGGGAAAATTCCGCTAAAGTTTGATATCCACTCGTTGACCTTGACGCGGGTCGGACCGAACGACCCGATGCATTTTGAAGCACACCTCGTTAATCCCAAGCCACTAGGGGATATTGCCACCAGCGGGAATTTCGGCCCGTGGAACGCCCACCAGCCATCCGACACACCGGTGAGCGGCAGCTACTCCTTTATCCATGCCGATTTGAGCACGACCCACGGAATTACCGGCATGCTTTCGTCTCAGGGGCAATATTCGGGCCAGATGAATACCATCACCGTGGATGGAACAACGAATACTCCCGACTTCAGCGTCGATGTGAGCGGGCACAAAGTGGACCTGCGCACGCAATTCCATGCCATTGTGAATGGCATGAACGGCAACACGTATCTGCAGCCGGTGAGGGCCCAGTTTTTGCATACGTCTCTGACGGCGCGCGGCTACGTGGTGCGAGCGCAGAGCACGAGTGGCCACGACATCTACCTCGACGTCGTCATTGATAGAGGGCGCATCGAGGACCTGTTGCGGCTCGGCGTGAAAACCGATCCGCCCGTCATGACGGGCAATGTCCAGTTGAAAACCAAATTTACATTGCCGGCTGGCAAAGGGCCGGTGAATCAGAAGCTTCAATTACGGGGGACATTCGCGGTCGAGAACATTTCATTCAGCAACGAGAATATCCAAAAGAAGATGGATCAACTCAGCCTGCGCAGCCAGGGTAAGGCTGCCGAATCTATGGAAATGGACAATCAAACCGGGATATTATTGCCAGGCCAACAAGATGTGCAAGCCAACATGCACGGCATTTTTTCGCTGGCGAATGGTGAACTGAAGCTGCCGCAACTGGTTTGCACCGTGCCCGGCGCGGAGATCCGATTGGCTGGAATTTATACGCTGGACGGCAGCGAGTTCGATTTTACGGGCCGGGCGCGCATGCAGTCTCCCATCTCCGGCATCGTGGGCGGATGGAAGGGAAAGTTGCTCAGGCCGCTTGATTCGCTCTTCTCCAAGAACGGCGCGGGCACCGATATTCCCATTGAGATCATGGGGACAAACTCCAATCCGCATTTTAGATTGAATTACTAGCGCGACCGTTCGCGATCGAGCGCTGCCAGCACGTCTTCCGGCTCGGGACGAACGCGAAAATCCGCGTGCGCCTGGGCGAACGCAATGCTTCCATCGGACTGCAGAAGGAATGTGGCCGGTAGCGGCAGCCGCCAGGATGGATCGCCGTTCATGAATGGAATGTTGACCAGGATGCGTCGGTAATGCTGCTGGTGATACTCCGGGACCGTATACGCCACCCGGAAACATTCCGCGACGGCACACTCCGCATCGCTCAACACTGGAAATGGCAACGGATGTTGCTGCAGCAACAAACTATTCTGATGGACGGTCTGCGGCGAGATGGCTACGAACAGCGCGCCGCGTCTGCGCAGCTCCGGATACAAATCGCGCCAGGCCGCAAGTTCCGCCATGCAGTACGGGCACCAGCGGCCGCGAAAGAAACTGACGATGACCGGCCCCAGCGCCAGCAAATCGGCAGAGCGCACGATGCGGCCATTGGCATCGGGAAGAGCAAATTCCGGCGCCGGGTTGCCGACAGGAAGGATCTGTTGTTCGATGCCGCTCGCGAACAACTCCGCAACGGCATTTTCATTGGGCTCGAGCCGCTCCGGCTGCACCAGCTGCCGGGTCTGTTCCGTGATCTGGTCGAGTTGGTCCTGTAGCCGAAACATGACGATCAGCGGCCCGTGCGCATGTTGGCGAGCGAGCCCATGAGCCGCCGCTGCACCGCCCCGCCCTTGCCCATGGACTTGAACATTTTGCGCATCTGGATGTACTGACGCAGCAATTGGTTCACCTCCTGCACGCTGGTGCCGGAGCCTCGTGCGATGCGCTTGCGGCGGCTGCCGGAGATGAGTTCGTGGTTCTTTCGTTCGGCGGTCGTCATCGAATTGATGATGGCCTCAATGCGGGTGAACTGCTTCTCATCGACATTGCCGGCAGCCTGCTGCATGCCTTGAAAAGGGCCGACCGAGGGGAGCATTTTCATGATGCTTTGCAGCGAACCCATTTTCTTGATTTGCCGCAGCTGGTCGCGAAAATCCTCCAGCGAAAAGCCATCGCCCATCAACGCCTTCTTGGCGAATTCTTCCGACTTCTTCCGGTCGAGCGTCTCCTCCGCTTTCTCGATCAGCGTCATAATGTCGCCCATGCCGAGAATGCGACTGACAATGCGGTCGGGATGAAACGGCTCAAATGCGTCCGGCTTTTCGCCCATGCCGATGAACTTGATGGGCTGACCGGTCACATGACGGATAGAAAGTGCCGCGCCGCCGCGTGCGTCGCCATCCATCTTGGTCAGCACAATGCCGGTGAGCGCGAGGCGATCATGGAATTCTTTTGCCGAGCGGACCGCGTCCTGCCCGGTCATCGCATCGGCTATGAACAGAATCTCCTGCGGATTCAGCAGCGCTTTCAACCGCTGCATCTCGTTCATCAGGCCTTCGTCAATGTGCAGGCGGCCCGCGGTATCGACAATCATCACATCGCAGCCGGAGATGATCGCTTCTCGACGGGCTTCCTTGGCCAGCCGCTCGACCAGGGCCGGCCCCGCGAACTCACCCTTTAGATCGCCCTCATACAGATTGGCGCCGATGGCCTTGGCAACCACCTGCAACTGCTCCCTCGCGGCTGGGCGGTAGACGTCCACGGAGACCAGCAGCGGGCGATGGCCGCCTTTTTTCAACCATGCAGCCAGCTTGCCGGAGGTCGTGGTCTTGCCGGAGCCTTGCAGCCCGGCCATCAGAATGACCGTCGGCGGTTGCGATGCAAATTTGAAGCGCGCGGTGTCCGTGCCCAGCATCGCAATCAGCTCGTCGCGCACGATTTTAATGACCTGCTCCGTGGGGGAAAGCGCGGTCAGCACTTCCTGGCCGAGGGCCTTGGCGCGGATATGCTCGATCAGGTCTTTGACGACGTTCAGGTTGACGTCGGCTTCCAGGAGCGCGAGCCGGATTTCCTTGAGCGCCTCTCCGATGTTTTCCTCGGTGAGGGTGCCCTGCCCGCGCAGGTTCTTGAAGGTGCGCTGAAGTTTTTCTGAGAGGTTTTCAAACATATGTCAGCCCCTAGTGTAACAAGGGCGGCCACGCTTCACGTTTCTACTGGCCAAATGTTGGCTTGGCAACGGGCGCGGTTTGGAACTCCACGTTCATCCATGCTTTCAGCGCATCAATATTCTGGGGCCGACCCAGGAAGTCTTTGACCAGCGCAGATGCGGGCTTGGTCGCGCCTGGCTCCAGCACGCTGCGGCGATAGCGCATCGCTATCGGACCGTCCACCGGACTGTACATGTTGAACCGCGAAAAGAAATCAAGCGCAATCACCTTGTCCGGCACGTTTTGGTTGTTCGACGAAGGCAGGCCGATCTGCGCTGTTGCCAGTCTCTTGTTTCCTACGAAGCGCGCATTGGGAGATCGGCATCGCGCCCATTCTCCAAAACGATTGGCATTGGCGATTCCAAACTTTCAGAAACATGCGCCAGCAATTGTCTTGGATGGATGGGTTTCGCGATGATTGCGAAATCCCGTCCCGCATCGCGGGCCGTAGCCAGCAAATCCTTGGTTGCGGCCTGTCCGGAAAAAAGCAGTACTCTGCAATTCGGCGCGATGTCCATGATGGAAACCGCCAAGTCGATGCCGCTCATATCGGGCATCACCACGTCGGTCAGCAGCAGATCGGGAGGAATCATCCTCGCGATATCGAGCGCAGTTTTTCCGTCATACGCGGTCATGGCCGTAATACCGCTCCGATTCAGGATGGTGCTGAGCGTATCGGCGATGACGACCTCGTCATCCACCACCAGGACGATCGATTTCGGCTGCCCATCGTCCGGAGTTATGCCCTTTGCGGACAATTCAGCCAATGGCACCGTTTCGAAATTCGTTTCCTTAGACATCGTGGTACCTCTGTTTGAAACGTAGCAGCGTTCCATCCATACGGGTTAAATCTTTTGAAAGCACTAATTTAGACGAGACAGTACGTTCTTGTGGAGTTTGCTGGCGGCTTTCCCGTCGATTGCGCTGGATTATTTCTACGTTTGCGTGACGTTTACGCGACGATTGTCTCTATACTTGAAATATGTTCTTCATTGGGTCGCCAGGGGGGACAATGAAATTTGAATCTGTGCTGCAGGTCGACGTTCCCAAAGGCCGAGATGGAAAACATAAGCAGATTGTCGAACTGCTGCTGAATGACATCCGCCAGTTACAGAAGGGTTCTGCACTGAAGATTCCCCTCTCTGCCCTTCCAGACACCAAAGAGAACATCCGCGCAGCATTGAGTCGCGCATCTCGGCAAAAAGAGATCGATATCGCCACCTCCAGTGACGGCCAATTCCTCTATGTGTGGAAACCTGAACAGAAATAAACGGGAAAAGACGAAACCGGCGCCTGCGGTTTTTTCAGCCTAAGCGCGGATGCGGGGGGATGCCTCGTCCGAGGCAATTTCGCCATCGCGGATGTGAACGACGCGATCCGCGTAGCCAGCTATATCGGGTTCATGGGTGACCACAATGATGGTGTTGCCTTCGGCGTGCAACTCGTCCATCAGCGCCATGATTTCCGCCCCGGTCTTTGAGTCGAGATTTCCAGTCGGCTCGTCGGCCAGGATGATGGAAGGATGGTTGACCAGAGCACGGGCGATGGCCACCCGCTGCCGCTGGCCGCCGGAGAGTTCATTCGGTTTGTGGAA